>NZ_CP039934.1:0-300000 GCF_009792295.1 Myroides fluvii
TTTACTTGCATAAAAATAAATGAAACTCAAAAATATCGATGCATTATTTCAACTACTTGTATCAGAGAAAGATTTCACTGTAACAGAAGGTATTCTAAAAGCATTATTGGCTAAGATATAGCAACAGCTACTTCTTTTTCTACTTCCATCAGTCAAAGCGATACGATTACCTTGTTTCAAGATCTTTTAAAGCAAACAAATAATTTACACCAACAGTGTTGCCTATATGCTAAAAAACTTAAAATGTCACCACAAAATCTAAATGCTATCTGTCGTAAAAACTCCAACAACCCACATCTGAAATATTGGCAGAACATATTATTGGTGAAGCAAAAAGACAACTGCTATACCACTGAAAATAGTATTAGTGAAATTGCTTTCAACCTAAACTTTAATGATTCTTCTTACTTCACAAAATACTTCAAGCGCTACGTGGGTATTACTCCTAAATCATTTCGAGAAATGTAAAGTGCCACTCTTTTTTCAAATTCACCCAATTTTAGCTTCTAATTATATCACATTTGTATCATTAAAAAGTTTTAAGATATGAATACCAAACAAGGTGAAGTAAGTCTCAAAGAAATAGCGAAAGTTTTCACTAAACTAGGGGATATTGGTTTTGGAGGGCCAGCAGCTCATATTGCAATGTGAGAGAAGAAATAGTTGTAAAAAAGAATGGATGGATGACCAACACTTCTTAGATCTCCTTGGAGCTACGAATTTAATCCCTGGTCCTAACAGTACAGAAATGGCTATTCACATTGGTTATGATAAAGCGGGTTGGAAAGGACTTATAATCGCAGGACTATGCTTTATTCTTCCTGCTGTTATACTTACAGGTTTAGTGGCCTATTTTTATAAAAGTTATGGAAAACTACCCCAAGTTCAACCCTTTATCTATGGAGTCCAACCTGCAATTATCGCTATTATTCTGGGAGCTGTTTTTCCGTTAGCAAAAAAAATCTATTAAATCCTCATTCTTAGCCTGTTTAGGTCTTATAGTCTTACTTGCTTCTTTAATGGGCATTAGTGAAATCATTTTGATGTTTGGGGCTGGAATTTTAGCTTATGCCGTGTTTTATATCAATACTACACGAAATACCTTACAAAGTTTTCTTCCCTTACCTTGGTTACTTATCATTCAAAATGTTTTTTACAATACCACCAATATGCAGCTATTTTGGATTTTTCTTAAAATAGGCGCTATACTTTATGGAAGTGGTTATGTGCTATTTGCTTTTTTAGACACAGAACTAGTACAAACAGGCTTACTATCTAAAGAACAACTCATAGATGCTATTGCTGTAGGACAATTCACACCAGGCCCCGTTTTTTCTTCCGTCACTTTATTGGTTTCCAAATTAATGACGTAACAGGAGCTATCCTATCAACCCTAGCAATTTTTTTACCGTCCTTTATTCTAGTAGCCCTACTAAATCCTCTGATGAAAAAACTACGCAACTCTAAAGGGTTATCTATTTTTTTTGATGCTGTAAACATTGCCTCAGTTGCACTAATTATAGCTGTATGTTTAACAATGACAAAAGAAGTAATAACAGATTGGCAATCACTTGTTGTCGCTTTACTAGTGGTATCCTCGTTTTTACATTTAAAAAAGTTAATAGTGCTTTTATTGTTTTAACAGGTGCATTGCTTGGGTATTTCCTGTTTTAATTATCACTATTTCGCTTGCTCTTCCTGCTTGACCGATGAACTATCGTTCTGGTCATGTTCAACCCAAATGAAACGAGATACATCATACCCAATCTCTTTCGCTAGGGTCAAGTACTGTTGTTTAATATCTTCCGGTATGCTTTTTTCTCTGGACAAGATCCATACATAATCTAAATTCTTTCCTGCTACTAAGGCATACTGATACGCTGAATCTAATGCAATTACATTATAACCGGAATAAAAAGGACCAAAAAAGCTAACTTTTAATGCTCCTACGTTTGGCTCTCCCCTAAACTTAGCTATGCCTTCAGCTTGTTTCCATTCTTTATCCTTAACGTGAAAACCTCGATTTAAAACTTTGAGATTTCCCTTTTCATCCAAGCTGTATTGAGCGGTGGTATTATTTAAATCTTTTTCAAAATAAAAATCAAACCGCGCAATTTCATACCAAGTTCCCAAAATAACGATTAACATCAAAATTTTCAACTGCTTTTGCCTTTTCTGGTATTGGGTTGGTCTTACAAGACACAAACAAGAATGATAGCATCGCAAAAAAGCTTATTCGATATAACAGTGTAAGTTCATAAGAAATTCGTTTTACCCAAAGGTAAAAAATATATACTAAACACAGTAAATTATATCGTTTATCGGCATCAGTCCGGAAATAGAATAAACAGTTTGACCAACTGACGCCCAACTTGGTCTCCTTACTTTTGTATTTGTTGACCTCTTCTACTGTTCCTACAGATAGAATTTTTCCGTCTTTTACAGCAACCGCCTCTACATAGTTTGGCGTGTCTTCACTCATGGTAATAATATCACCATTGTAATAGATCAAATCTGCTGATTCACTACCGTTAGATTACATCCAATTAAACTAATCGTTGTACCTACTAGTACAATAGACAATACTTTTCTTATCATAGGCTATAATTTAAATCGCAATGAATTAAGCAAAGTTAAAATCAAATATAAGTACCTTGAAAAATTTAGAATTCAACTTATATCACTTAGAAGTACATTATTTCAACGTATTACTATCTTAAAGTTTTCAAAAATATAGTATTTCGTTTTCCCTCTTGTTCACTTAAAGTTTAAAATCGTATCAGTTCCAATACTTTGCCTAGTAAGTCAATACAAAAAGCGACATTTACTTTGCGTTTAGGTATAACAGATCACAAAGGACATGGTGATTTCACCATTTCACTTCAGGGCGAAGACTATGAAGGAGAAGCGTTTAATGTAGCTCCCTCATTTTTAAAAACGAAACTGAGAAATACCTTAAAAAAATGGAAGGACAATCCTAAGTTAACCCATATACTTATTAACGAAGATTCGCTGAAAAAACAACACCTTCAAAGAGCGCGATACCCGTGTTTTTATCGTTCAAAATTGGGAACTTTCCCCCTTGACGATCAAGTAATAAAAAAGCATTTTCACTACAAGCTATAAACAGCTACAAACCTGACAATTTTAGATACATCCTCCAATACATATTCGTGTTGGAGGATGAAATCCAAAGGCTTAATCGATCTAGATTTGTGCCTTAGCGAAGGTTCTCGCTTTACCAGCCACAATTACTCTTTCTCCTTTATTTTGACAATAAAGCTCTTCTCTCTGATATTTGACGCATAAAAAAGGGCTCTTTACCCCATTTAAACGACCAAAATAGAATAAGGAAACAGTGAGCAGAGCCAGTAACAGGATCTCATCAGGCAACCACTCTTTTAATGGAACCACACAAGCAGGGTTACCGTGAAAAATTTCATATGTCTTTTTCCGTTTGGGGTTGCCGATTAAATTCTCTATTTTTGAAAAGAATCCAATCAAAAATTAAATCATGTCAAACCTCGCAAAAGATCTTTTATTTGGTCTCGCCGTAGCGGATGCACTGGGAGTACCGGTTGAATTTAAAAGTCCTGCAGAAATTAATCTAGCTTCTGTACAATCAAATTACCAGGATATATTCAACCGCTTTTCTCCTTTTGGTTCTTGGAACAAACCCGTTGGCACTTTTAGCGATGATTCTTCGCTAACTTTTTGTACGGCTGAATATCTAGCAGCTGGTGAAACAGACTTAAACGATCTGATGGATCGCTTTAAACAGTGGTTGAGAAAGGGGTATTGGACTACAGACGGACATACTTTTGACGTGGGGAGAACGACCTTATTGGCTATTGAAAACTTTGCAAGGGATTACAATTGGAGAACGGCTGGACTCAACACGGAGCGCGACAATGGCAATGGTTCCTTAATGCGCATAGCACCTCTACTCCTCCCTCTTTTATATGATCAAACGATTACAGATCCTTATCCCTATATACGCGATTTTAGCAGTTTAACCCACGCGCATCCCATATCCGTAGATAGTTGTTTTATCTACCTGATGTATGCAAAACAGTTGTACTATGCGAAAGATGTAGCTTTGGCTTTTGTAAAAATGAAGGAAGAATTAGGAACTAAGTACGCCCAAAACCCTGCATTCGAACGTCTTTTTTCTGAGGATTTTTTATCCCTTTCTCCTACTGTTTTCAATAGTCAAGGTTTTGTGGTGGGAAGTTTAGAAATTGCTTTGCATACCTTGCTTACGACAACAAGTTATGAAGAGGCTATTTTAAAAGCAATTTCACTAGGTAAAGATACGGATACTAATGCCGCTATCACCGGGGCTTTAGCGGGATTTTTATATGGGTATGACAGCATTCCTTCCCATTGGATTGAACCCCTCAAAAGAAAAGAGGATATTGCAGCATTAGCCAATCAGTTGTATTCTACTTGTACAAGGGTATAATTTTTAATTTTGTTGAGCAGCGATCGTTCATCAACAGTCAACCCTCTCACCACCTCATCATCTCACCCCCTCAACAACCAATAACCAACAACAATCAACACTTATTCATTCATCCTTTTTTGTTCATCATCAAATTCCTCTTATATTTAACCTCCTATATTAATCACCTTACACCCTATGAAAAAAATAAGCGCACTTGCTCTATTCCTTGCCTTATCAACGACTTACGCACAAAGCATTGATTTTAAAGACCCTAATTTTAAAAACGCGCTGCTTGAATTGGGCTTCGATACTAACCATAACGGACAAATTGAAAGAAGTGAAATTGAATCTATAGAAGAATTAAAAATCTCGAATAAAAATATTGAATCCCTTGATGATCTAAAGCACTTTAAAAAACTGCGAATACTATATGCCAATACCAATCGCATTTCGGATATGAGTGTTTTAAATGGCAATAGTGTTATAGAGGAAATTTTCATTGGCGACAATCAACTAGGACCTCGATTAACACTTGAGCATATGCCCAATTTAAAGGGACTCTATGCCTTTAGAAATGAATTAAAAGAACTGAGATTTACAACCCCATTTCCCTATTTAACTTCGTTGTATATTCAAGGAAATCCAATAAAAAAACTCAATATAGAACCTCTTGTGAACCTAAAAAGTCTTCAATTATTTGAATGCGATGACTTACGAACAATCACAATAAATAAAAAACAAAAATTGAGCAATTTTTTATCTTGGATATGAAGGTAAAAAATGTTGTATCTCAAAGTGAATCCGCTAATATTATTTATTTAGAAAAAAAGGAAGATGCGTATAACGAACCAAACAATGAGAATTTCAAAATATCTCCTGTAATCAAAGTAAAATAAAGTGGTGAAATGGCATGATGAATCAACTTCATGTCCCCTGAATCGAAGACATCCGTTTCCATTCTTAGTCACTATCGCCTAGCACTCAAATAGCATGTACAACCTAAAACTCACAAAGTGAAAAAACACCATCTAATACTTATTGTTTTTGCAGCACTTACATCATGTAACCAGTCTAATTGCCGGTTATTTGACTCTGATGCTAAAAAATTTGGAAACGAGTGGAAACGCACCTTTGAACAATATACCAAAGATAATTCAGATAAACTACCAGCTGAAAAATTACTTGAAGGAATAGACAGCATTGGTAAACTTTACTTTGTAGATAAAAATGTAATTTTAATAGAACGATATCCAACATGTGCTAGCGCAGTATCAACATTGAACTACATTAAAGACAAAATTTCAAAAGAAAAATTACAATTGCTACTTCAGACTATTCCAGAAGAATTCAAAGCAGATAGCAACTATGTATCGATTGAAACGTTTTTAAAAAACTAAGGCATAACCTATAAAAAGAGGAATCAAATAGAAATTAGCACAATCGCTTCAAGACGTAAAATTTCAAGAAATATGATTGATCAATTTCTAATCCTATATCACAAAAGGGTTAGGTTTTACAAGAAAAACCTAACCCAAGCTTTATTTTTGAACTTACACACTTTAAGAGACAGTGCCACTAATTCTCAATACTCAGAAGAATTCACTCCTCTCTCCTCTCTCCATCAAGTTACAAACGTTCTAATTTTACGTAATAATAAAAAATCTGTCCTCGGTCATTATCTTCTCCTTGAGTTTCAAAAACAGTATCATTTACATCGTTTACTTCTAGTTCGTAAGGTTCTCCGCCATCAAAAGAGAGGTATATCACTCCTTCGTTATATCTCATCTCGATTTGGTAGTCTGCAGAGGGGTTTTGTACCTGATCTATAACCCAGATGCCGCTTTCATCCATTTCCATATTGTATATTTTTGGAGGATTATTATTAATGCGTATGGTTAACTTCCAATTTCCAACAAGGTCAAACGTTCCCTCTTTGTTTAGCTTTATTTCTATCGGCATATTTCCCGTAGTATTGCTAAACTCGTTTTGATACGTGTAATTTAAAGTAGTTTTCAGACTGTTTCCCGTTGCGGTATCCGGATTTTTAACAGTCATTTTCATGCGTATTGCTCCGTTTTCAAATGCTAGGTCAGACAGTTGTACATTGGCATCAGATACAGTAAACTGTAGGTTTTTGTAGTCTTCGGTGGTTAAAGCAGTGCTTTGTATTTCGGCAGAATCAGGTATTTCGTGAACGGGTATTTTCGAATATTAGCAAAGAATACATGGTCGTTTACAAATTGAATAAGGTTGTTTATTTTTTCGGTTGCCTTTGTCAAACGTCCGTAAGCGTCAAAAAAGATTCCCGTTCCTTCAGCGGTATTCGACTGATCAGAAGCAGTTACACTTCTGTTTCCGGTGTACAAATGTACATTTTGAGCTTTGTTATGTGTAAAGCTAATTCCCTGTGTTTCAAACGTAGTTTTGGTTATTTGATTGCCTTGAATTTGATTGACTACACGATCTACAATATTGATTTCATTCACGAGTTCAGTGGCATATTTCCAAGCTAATACACCGGCGGTTACCCCAGCAACAGTTACTAGAGATTTCTCTATCCCAGTGCCTGGCAGCGCTAAAATGTACCCACTTCCGGCAAAAATTATTACAGAAGCCAAAAGTTTTTTTGTTTTAACCAATGTAGAAGCGACACCCAATGTAGTAAAACCCTGAGGTTGATTGACATTTAAAATCTCGTTAAACCAGCTTTCGTTTACTTGATAAAACAACGCCATTTGGTTTTTGTCGTCGTTAGAAAGGGATTTGTAATACTCCTCAAATGCCGTTAGGGTATTGGCTAAATAAGCGGAATATTCCTCATCGGTTATTGCGCTTTTGATAAGGCTAAGATCTTCAAACAAAGGTTTTAAAACCACATCTTCACTGCCATTTAGCAAGCTTTCTTTTACCTCAAATTTGGTATTGACATCCAGATTTGGAATATGTAACGTCGTTGTTCCTAGGGCAGTTGTTCCCGGAACGTAAAACACTAAGGTATTGTCTTCTGCACGAACCAGCTTAAGCGGAACTCCACCCAAATCGGCATCGTATTCTTCCTGCAAAAGCGGTTGTGAAAATTGCGCTTCTACAATTTGAAGCTGAAAAGCTTCTTTGGGCATTGTAATTTCCTGTTTAGGATCGGAATCAGGGTTGTCGTTGTCATTTTTGGAACATCCGCTCCAAAAAATTGCACTACCTAGGATAAAGGCAGCGTAAATAAGATGTAGTTTTTTCATAATATGGTGATTTATTTTGAGGGTTGCTCTTTGTGAGGGTTGCTCTTTGTAGAGAATCTATAACTTCACGATTTCACAACTTCACGATTTCACAACTTCACGATTTCACCCCCGTTGAGGTTTGTGTAATTCTTTCCATTAAAGAACAAGTTGGCTATTCAGAAGATCGCAGCCGTTAACAGTTAACAGTTAACAGTTAACAGTTAACAGTTAACAGTTAACCGATACCCGTTAATCTGTACTAAAATAAAATACCCTTTTGAGGGTATTTTATTAAAGCGCCATTTTAAAATTTGTATTCAACTGCCATAAACACACCATTTAGCTTGATATCCCCAAATCCCATAGAATATTTAGCACTTACTCCAATATTCTCTGTGATAGTATAGGCTGCCCCAAAGTCAAGATTTACTTTAAACTTTTCGTCTTCCCAGTCTAAATTGTAATTTAAACTTGGTCCGGCTAACAAATTAAACTTTTCAGCTACCTTGTATTTAGCTAAAACGGGTACGCTCAGCATACTGGCATCTTTTATAGCTACGTAAAGCACTTCGGGCTGTACAGACCATTTCTCAGAAAATCCGATTTCGGCAAAACCACCTACAAAAAAACCGGTTTCAGATTCAGAAGCTTCGACTGTTTCGCCAAAAAAGCCTCCATTCATTTTAACTTTTACAGTTGCAAAATCAATTCCGGCTTTTGCTCCCCATTTAATCTCCTGAGCTTTTGCTCCTAAAACACAAGCAAAAAGAGCGGCACCTACTAAAACTACTTTTTTCATAATTTAAAATTTACAAATTCTTATTTAATTCGTTTAAACATTCTTGTTCCTTGATAAAGCTGATTCCCATCTGTGCTTAATTCCAGTGTTACATTTCCTTCGTTTACCCATCTTCCATTTTCGTAATCATCATCGGTAAATCTCCACTGATACGCATCTGCACTCCATGTTTTTTCTCCTGTTTTTGTAATTCTATCATAAAAGGTATCCCCTACTAATTTTTTGGGAAAATAAACAGGCGCATGATCCAAATTATAGATAATCGCTTTGCTTGCTTCTATCTTTAGTTGATATTTTGAATTGCTGTGTTCCCAAATTCCCTCAATGGATTTTTTAGGATTGGGGTTAGGATTAGGGTTATCTGATTTTGACGTTCTTTCTAAAGTAATGTAGCAAGTTGAGCTGTTACCATTCACATAATTATAATGAACTTTGGTTTTAAACGTATTGGCTTCTGGATTATCAGCATCAAAATATAAAATGGTAAACTTGGACCTCAGATCGATATCCATGGTATCCTCTCCGTTGTACTCCCATTTCCAATCCGCATTCATTTTTAGTGCTTTATTACTATGCGATACTGTCGTTTTGGTAAATGGACCATAAGCATCAGTAGAAATACCCTCTTCATTTGTGCTAAAAGTATAGACTCTCGTCTTGTTTTCGTATTCTAACGTTAATTTCCAATCTCCTTTCGGATTGAAAAACCCGATTTTATCAGGATCGTCGTCTTTATTATCATCACTGCTGCTACAAGCTGTTATTGTTAATCCCAAAAAAAGAATTAATCCCATGCTCTTTACTAGTTTACGTATTTTCATTTTCTTATCATTTTAATTGTACCTACACTATTCGGTTTTTGGCTTCGCCTTTTGCATTAGTTATGCTTCTATTTTACTTGCCTGCTTTGTATTGTTCCCATAAAACTGAAGTGAATCCGTCTTTAGAAACTATATGAGCA
This sequence comes from Myroides fluvii, assembly GCF_009792295.1. Taxonomy (NCBI): domain Bacteria; kingdom Pseudomonadati; phylum Bacteroidota; class Flavobacteriia; order Flavobacteriales; family Flavobacteriaceae; genus Myroides; species Myroides fluvii. The sequence continues at coordinate 9,426 of NZ_CP039934.1, forward strand.
TATATAAATCCAGAGCTATTCAGTTCTGTGAATTTATATTCTAATTCTTCATCATGGGTAGAAAAGCTAAGTGTAACTTTGGATTTCGAACTATCTGTCCATCTCCAATCAGCATATTCTATGGGTGTATCTCCGGGTAGGTATTTAAAATATATTTTCCCATTGGGATAAAATGCCCAAAACAAATAATCGGCTTGATGTTCCGTTTTTTCCGTTCCGTATACCGCTCCAATTTTTACCTTAGACCACCATTTTTGCGCACCTGCATTGAATGCCGTTGTAGCCATTGCTTTTGTAGTTGCATTTTCGTCATAGCCCGTTAAGGTCATAAAGCGTTGTGCTGTTGGTACAATTTCTCCTTTAGGCACGTTTTCTAAAAATTTAACGTCCTCGCTCCCCCCATTGTCATCACTGCTGCTGCATGCAACGATTGTTAATCCTAAAAGAAGAATTAGCCCCACTGTTTTTGAAAATTTCAGTATTTGATTCATAATAAATTCCATTTTAATTTGACTTCCTCTATGTTCTTCTTTCTATTGCTTCGTTCCAATACCGAATATTAATTGCTTCCTAGGCGTACCCAGGCCAATAAACTACAATTTCCTTCCGTTAGATACGTTGCGTAAACCACAAGATTGGGATTGAGCGCAGTAAATTCATACACCATGCTGTCCTCTCCCTCGGCACTCACTATAATTTTTGATTTTGAGCTATCCGTCCATCTCCAATTGCTATCACCTTCAGGAGTTCCGTTTGCTCCATATTTGTAATAAAGTATTCCATCTGGCGAAAAGGCAAAATAATCACCTGATTCACCCGCATCATCAACCTCATCTATTCCGTCGCAATGGTATATTATTTTTCCATCCGTGTACTTCCACCACTTTTGAGTGTTCGTATTCAGTGTCGCTACAGCGGTTCCCCTTCCGGTGTTTTCTTCGTATCCAGTTAAGGTAACAAAGCGTTTTGCTGTTGGTACAATTTCTCCTTTAGGCACATTTTTAAAATGTTCCGCATTTTCACCACTGCCCTTGTTATCATCACTGCTACAAGCCGTAATTAGTAGTCCTAAAAAAAGAACTAACCCCATGTTTTTTAAAATTTTAACTGTTTTCATACTACGCTAAATTTAACTTTGCCTACTCTGTCCGGTTTTCGGCTTCGCCGTTTGTTTTAGTTTTAATTGATTCCATAGATCCCATCTACCATACCTAATTCGAAATTGGATGTGTATTACAAGCTGCAGTATCGCAAGGAGAGGGTGATGTGAGATTGGAAGAAAAAGCCTCTGTTTTACTTTAAAACCTGCTGATGTCTTCTTGTGTAATACAAGCCTTGTGCTATCATCACTACTGCTACAAGCCGTAATTATCCATCCTAAAAAACGGATTAATCCCTATTTTTTTTTTAAAGGCTTAACTATTGTCATTCCTGATGAATAGCATATACCTGATGAGATTTTCTACTTGGTTGTTTCTCTTATGTTTAGCTGTGCTAAGACGCCTCCTTAAAATCGATAGGCTACACTCAATCCAGTACGCAAACCTGCCCAAGGCATTTTTCCTTTGAGCCTAATCCCCTTGTCATTGATTTCATAATCAATCTTGTCAAAGCTGTCTTTCAAATCTTCTGCAAACCCCTGTAGCTCTGCCTGCTCTTCTGCCGATAAGTTTTTATTGGCCTTGATATCGATATTTGCCGAGCCATAATTTCCACCTATAATCTGCCAGTCCAGATAAATATTTTTGCCCAAATGCCATTGAACGCCAAAGTAAATTCCACCCGAAAAAGCCTTGATATTACCAGTCAACGGAAGATTCGGATCCTCCCCTAACAGTATCAATTCCTCAAACTGGTACTCATACTTTATTTTAGTGGTTTCAATCTTGGCAAAAGCGGCGATATAAAATCCTTGAAAAGCTCCTTTTTTGCCCAAATACAATTTGATTTCCGGCGCAAAGGAAAAGTTTGAATACTTTAGTTTCTCAATTTCAAAAGTAGCATCACCTTCACTGTCGTCACGCTCAAACACTTTTTGCAGGGTGCTTTTAAACGGCGCTCCACTTTGCGGACGATAATTTACGGTTGCGCCAGCAACCAATCTGCCTTTTACTTTGCGTTCATAGGTTAGAGAACCTGTTCCCCATGCCAATGGAACGGGGTTGAATTTTATCAGATTTCCCTTTACGGGATGAGCCATGCTATCGGTTTCAGTTTTTGTTTGTGGAATATCCTGTGCATGTAAAACAGAACCACAAAACAGTGCTAATAAGACGTAATACGGTTTCATGAGATAGTGAGTTTAAAGTTTAATTTTAGATTTATACGAAGTAATTTTATCATCCTTAGCCGTATAGGTAGTTGTGTTTCCCGTACAACTAATGATGGTTGATACAATAACCGACTAGCTTGAGTCTATAATCATACCCTACGTTCCATTTTTATGTGGCACTAACAGAGTCCCCATGCGTTTGTGTTTTTAGACTTTGAGTACATAACAAGAAAACCACCCCGAAAACACCTCCTATTTTTATTGTTCCTGTGTACACTCCTTTATTTGTTAAAACTATCACAACAAAGGTATTTTTTATATTTTTGTTATAAAATAGCTACACCTAGCCATACGGCTGATTATAATTCGCTTAGCCCCTACGAGCGCTATGGGTAATAACCTAGACCAATTGCCATTAATACAATTCACCCAGAGAACTCACCCTCTTTCTACTACGATGAACAAAGTGCCGTTTATTTTTTTGATGGTTGATGATTGTTTGGTGTTTGGTGTAGAAATTCTCAATCGTTAGAAGTCCCCACCGATAAGTTAGATTTGCTTTCGCTTTTTTGCGCAATTCTTTCGGTTAAAGAACAATTTGGCTATTCAGAAAATCTACCAATCAATGATAACTGTTCACCCACAACCAAACAAAAAAAAGGATGCTCATTTGAACATCCTTTTTCTCATTTATTGTATTATTTAGCACTCAATGCTTTTAAATTTTCATTTTTAATTTTAAGCATATTTTGATAATGTACAGTCCATATTCCATCACTATAATCTCCTATTCTTCCTTTTGGATTATTGCGAATATTGTGGTAAAGTTTAAAATCTCGCTCTAAATCTAAATTAGCGCGATTAATTTGATTTAAAGTAGTTGCAATTGCTTTATTACGATCTTTAGTTGAAGCCTTAGTCGAGAAAGAATTAGACTTTACATCATAAATATCTGTTGGCAAATTTTGTTTAATTCGATCAATCAACTCTTCTTTATCTATCTGTGCATGATATCCCGACGCTTCTTTCTTCTTCGCTATATGTAATTCTTCTCTAAACTGCAAAGCTAAATCTGCAGCAGAACCAACTACTAGGACAGGTATTTTGGGTACATAAGCTAAAAAGCTCAATCCCTCCAAAACTTTTTCTCCTACATTCGTATCCGCTTTTAATTTTTCATCCTGAGCCAGTTCTTCTATTTTTTGTCTAACTCCTTCACTTAATTCGATTCGATCTAATGCATCATATCGCTTTAACTTTGCACCTGGATTAAGTTTTTTATACTGCTGTGTCAATTCATGTAATTCGTTCAAAAACTCAAAATAATCCACATTAACAACAATTTCACTCTCAACTAAATCCTTTAAAACTTGTTGTTGTAATTTTTCTACATTAGACTTGAACTCTTCATCCGAGATTGATGTTTTTTTAACTTTGGATAAATCTACCAATAAACTATTGTACATTGTCAATTGGTTGTCAATTTGCTTCGCTAAAACAACACGCATTTTTGAATCATATTTTTTGATTAATAAATCAAAATTATTTTCATAATTATCAAGCGAATAACTCTCGTCTACCTGAACTTCTGAAGATTGATGATTTAAAATCTCATTTATAATCCTTTCATTTTCTGCGGAATTCTCTTTTTTACATCCTATCAAAGAAAAAAAAGCTAAGGCAATTATTATTTTTCTCATATTAAAATTTTCTTTCTTTTCCTAAATCTAATACAGTAATTATCTCTGTTTCGTCTAAATTTTCACTTGTATAAACGAAATATTGTATTTTGTTTTCTACATAAAATTTAGTTTTAACTTTACCTAAACTTTCAACATTAGCTATGAGATTATTCTCATAAAAAACCTTTTCCATTTGATCACTACTAAAAAAACCTCCTCGATTAATTCGCAGAATATCAGTAAGCTCAACATCCTGCCCCACTTGTTTAAAAACTAATATATAATATGCTTCTTTGGTAATCAATAAATATTGTAAATGGACTAAAGCCTCTCTTTTTGCAATGTTTTTGTCTTCGATAATCTTTCTTTCAAAAATCGTATATAACTCCCCTTTCTCTACATTCAATAATCGGGTTCCAATCTCCTGAAACCAAATATTGATATTCGAATAATATGGATCGAGTTTAATTAATGATTCATAATACGTTTTTAACTCCCTATTTTCGTTTACATCAATTGATTCGCTTGACGTCGCCTCCGCGTCCTTATCTCCACAAGAAATAAAAAAAACGAACATACTGATCAGTACGAAATGAATTCTTTTCATTGTTCTATATCTATTAATTAATCTATCGAAGACCTCCCCAAATAAGATTACCCCCTGTATGACTCACTGCATTATGTACCTGCTGCGACACCAATTCTAACTTACCTACGTCTTCATGATGATGCCAAGTGAAACCAAATATTTTATCTCCATGCGGACTTTTAAGATCTTCTATTTGTTTAGCTAACAGCTCCTTATCTTTGAGTTCCTTTGTAACTCCATCCGCAGTATAGCTATAACTTTTCCCTTTATTAAGTTGAATCAACTTTGTTTCTATTACTTTGGGATCTCTTTTATACTGTTCTTTCAGTTGGTATGTTGCATAGGCAAACTGATTCTTATTGGATTGTTGATAGTACTTAGAAGGAAGATCAATTTTAGCAAGTGTATGATTAAAGAAATTAGGAAAGAGCCCTTCTACCTTAAATTTCTCCAAATCAATAATTCGTTTAGAGAAAGGAACTTCCCATGATTTGAATTTTTCATTTACTTCAGCTAATCGCTTGTCGAAAACATCTCGAGTTCGATGCTCCAAATCCCCAACTCGAAGCGTCGGTATTTGTTTCGGATTTTTGGCAATTTGCTTTTCATAAGCTTTTAAGCTAGGAACTCTAACTCTCAAATTTTGGGAAGCATATAATGCGTTATACGCTTTTATTCCCTCAGGACTTGTTACTATATATTTTTCAAATGCCTTGCCTTTCAATCGATCTAAATCTGTGGTTAATTCTGTTAATTGACCTGGAGATAAATAAGTTAACGCTTGCTTTGCTGGCTTCGAAAAAGAATATTTTTTAGTCAAGTCCGTAGACTGACCGCTTAAATTTTCAATTACCTTCTTCCCACCTTTGGAAGAAGAAACTTTTTCAACTACTTTTCCTCCTTTTTTACAACTATACACCGTACAAGCTCCTACTAGTAATACAAGAAAAATAAATATCCTTTTCATCTACTATTATATTTGCAAGCAAAAAACTGCTTTAATCCACAGTTTTTCAAGTATAATTTAGTGAACGCCCCTTTTTTTTTAGTTAATCTTCGAATTATAGTTTGTAATCAATTAGGACTGTAGTACACTACTCATTCAAATTTCATAAAACTTATGAGGTGAACAGTACTCACACTTGTTATACTTCTACGTTTTTTTGTGTAACTCTTTCCATTAAAGAACAATTTGGCTATTCAGAAAATCTCATCCTCTCATCCTCTCACCCTCTCACTCTCTCACTCTTTTAAAAACCAAAAATGATTGATATTTCATACACTTAAGCTATATTTGTATGAAATATCAATCATTTCACATGAAGAGTACAATCGTCTTACCAAAATTTAAAACGTTACTAGAGCAAATGGGTGAAAACATAAAGCTTGCTCGTAAACGTAGAAAGTTAACTGCAGTTCAAGTAGCTGAACGTGCGGGTATTGCTCGTTCTACCTTGTATTTAATAGAAAAAGGCGAAGCTAGCGTGGCTATGGGGGCTTATTTCAATGTACTGCGTGTGTTAGGCTTACAAGATGATTTTTTAAAGCTTGCATCAGATGATGTGTTTGGTAGAAAATTACAAGATTTAGATTTATTATAAAATGGCCACACAAAAAACAGCTATATATGTTTACGCAGATTGGGTAGGATTACTTCATCCTATCTTATTAGGGGTATTAGTTGCCCATCAAGCTAAAGGTCGCAAAGCTTTTAGTTTTGAATACGATACAATATGGTTAAAAACGAATAGCCATCGTCTTATAGATCCCGTTATTCAAATCTTTCGATTAGCGAACAAATGTCTACTCAGAAAATCTCAACAACAATCAACCAACAACAAACAAAAAAACAAAAAAGCAAAAGATGAGCTTATCCGTTATAATATTCATGTTGTAGGATATTTTACCAGATAATTTTCTAACTTTACCATTCAGTCTTTTTAAATCATTGGCTTTATCTTTGAGCCTTTTAATTCAGCGATTAAGTATGGAACATGCAGTACACCAAGGAAGAAATGTAAAGCGTTTTAGAGAAATGCTTGGAATCAAGCAAGAAGTTCTTGCCTTTGATTTAGGAGAAGATTGGAATCAAAAGAAGATCTCTTTACTGGAACAGAAAGAAGTAATTGATCATTCCCTCTTACAACAGATTTCAAAAGTGCTGAAAATACCCGTTGAAGCAATTGAGAATTTTGATGAGCAACAAGCGATTAATATTATTAACAACACAGTTACTAATAATGATAATGCAGTAATGCACGCTCTATATATTAATAATGCTACAATTAACCCAGTAGATAAAATTGTTCAGCTTCACGAAGAAAAGATTGCGTTGTATGAGCGTATGCTGAAAGAAAAAGACGACATGATGAACCGCTTGGAAAAGCTGATTCAAAATAAATAGTATTCAAAATAAATAGTATTCAAAGTGAAAATGTAAAAGCTTAATCAACCGATTAAGCTTTTTTTGTTGGGTATCTTCTGTGTCGAGGACATGCTAGGGGTCAAATGGTTAACAGTGAACGGTTAACTGTTAACGGTTTGGATTTTCTGAGTAGACATTTGTTCGCTAATCGAAAGATTTGAATAACGGGCGTTGAGTAACGGATGCGACCTATCTCACCGAGTTTATATTTTGTTTTGGAGTTCGATGAATCTCCGATTTCTCCTTCGTCGAGGAGACATGCCGTGCGTGGGTACTGTGTGTGGAATCAATTTGTACTTGTTCCCGTCAATCACTACCGTCATGTCAATATCTGTCGTTGGAAGAATTTAGTCTGCAGCAGGGTCATCGGTATATAAACTAATCACAGCACCACCAACGAATACCACTTTTTCATTTAACTCTTTCAAGCCTTTAGCCACTTGTGCTACTAAAGCTAGGTAATAACTTTATTATGCATTCAATATTCTTTTTTCTAATTCTTTTTTTGCAATTTCTTTTTCTCTAATTCTCCCTACCCGTATGGCGTCTACCAATGTTAGTAGTTCATATAATTTTTTATCGCTTAATGTTGCCTCTACTACAGTAGGGTATAATGGTTCGATTGCTTGTCCTCTTTCTAGACCTTTGGCATAAGGCCAAACGTATTTTTCAGTAGAAGAAATTATTTTGTTCAAGGGTTCAGCAGCGTGTGCGGTCAAAACGCCTCTCACAATAGCACCTGGCTGTTGTGGAAAAGCATAAGCCACACCATGTAATAAAAACGCTGTAAAAGCTATTTTGTTTACTTTTTTCCTTGCTTGATCTATTAAACCAGCATACTTTGAACGGTTAAGCGATTGACTAACCTCTGACTGGCTTAGTCCTAACTCTTGTGCTATGGTATGATGATACCAAGTTTGTGTTCCTAAAGTAATGATTTTTAAGAGTATTAGGATGTCTTGTGGTTTTAAATTACGTTTTGATTGTTGCATATATTTCATATTGCGATATGCAATATAGAGTGTCTTTGTCTGCTTAAACACAGTGATTTTTAGTAGTAGGAAGCGAACTATTTGGTCTTCTTCTGCCAAATAATTTCTTTGGAAGTTGCTTTTTTTATTGTGAGGTTTGTGCTGGGTGTTCAAAATGGTTAACAGTGAACGGTTAACTGTTAACGGTTTGGGTTTTCTGAGTAGACATTTGTTCGCTAATCGAAAGAATTGAGGGTTGATTGTTGTTTGTTGACGGTTGTTCTACAACAAACAAAAAAGCAAAAGATGAGCTTATCCGTTATAATATTCATGTTGTAGGATATTTTACCAGATAATTTTCTAACTTTACCATTCAGTCTTTTTAAATCATTGGCTTTATCTTTGAGCCTTTTAATTCAGCGATTAAGTATGGAACATGCAGTACACCAAGGAAGAAATGTAAAGCGTTTTAGAGAAATGCTTGGAATCAAGCAAGAAGTTCTTGCCTTTGATTTAGGAGAAGATTGGAATCAAAAGAAGATCTCTTTACTGGAACAGAAAGAAGTAATTAATCATTCCCTCTTACAACAGATTTCAAAAGTGTTGAAAATACCCGTTGAAGCAATTGAGAATTTTGATGAACAACAAGCGATTAATATTATATCTAGTACATTTCATGACACACAAGGATTGGTAAATTATAGTCCAGTATTTAATAATAATCCTATTGATAAAATTGTTCAGCTTCACGAAGAAAAGATTGCGTTGTATGAGCGTATGCTGAAAGAAAAAGACGACATGATGAACCGCTTGGAAAAGCTGATTCAAAATAAATAGTATTCAAAGTGAAAATATAAAAGCTTAATCGGTTGATTAAGCTTTTTTTGTTGGGTATCTTCTGTGTCGAGGCGTCATGCTGGGGGGCAAGTGGTTAACAGTGAACGGTGAACGGTTAACGGTTAACAGTGAACGGTTAACAGTGAACAGTGAACAGTGAACGGTTAACAGTGAACGGTTAACGGTTTAGTTCTTGCTGCGGTAAGTATGTTTGTCTTTTATAGACAATTTTTTAAGGCTCGTCAATCACTCCCGTCATGTCATTTCGACGAAGGATACATCGTAGCGCAGCGAAAATCGAAACGTAGTGAAGATTCATCGAACACCAAAACCAATATAAACCCTGTGAGATATATTCATCGAATACAAAAATAAAATATAAACCTAATGAGATAAATCGCATCCGTCAATCAACGCTCGTCAATCATTCCTGTCATGTCATTTCGACGAAGGATACATCGTAGCGCAGCGAAAATCGAAACGTAGTGAAGATTCATCGAACACCAAAACCAATATAAACCCTGTGAGATATATTCATCGAGTACAAAAATAAAATATAAACCTAATGAGATAAATCGCATCCGTCAATCACTTCAAAAAAGGAAAGAAGAAATCGTAGCGTAACGAAAATCGAAACGTAGTGAAGATTCATCGAACACCAAAACCAATATAAACCCTGTGAGATATATTCATCAAATACCAAAATAAAATTTAAACCTAATGAGATAAAGAAGAAAAGAGTAAATTTTCTAAAGATTGAGAATCTCTACAACGAACAACGAACAACAAACAACAAACGACAAACGACAAACAACAATCAACCCTTTTAATCTACTAGTAGCACAACACTTGTACTACATTCGGTATCTTCCCTATTAGTAAAAAACAGCCAGACTGCAAACCCATTTATTTCAAAAATCATTGGCAACAATACGCTTGCTGTTAAGGCGTCTCTCGTAGCCACTTTTTCGTGTATCATAAGATTTCCATTTTGCAGATTGTACCCCACCACAGTAAGTAAATCATCCCCATTTCCGAAATTAGCACCTTCAATAAGCGTCCAATTTAACGTAACTGAGCAGTCTTCAGTATGAACATCAATCACGTTAACCAGAGGAAGAGTGCCTTTGCTCAAAACCACCTTTTCCATATCAATACTAAAATTTTCATCTTGTTCCACCATTGCCTCTCTGATATGGTACGATAAAGCTTGATTTACGCGTGACTTCACGCCTTGATCATTTCCAAAATAACGCGTAAATATTGGATTAAAAGGACGAAGAAAACTCGAAATCAGCTTAAACTTTTCGCGGTATTTCAACTGAGAAGCGGATGGTTCTTTTGAAGATTTGCGAGGAGCAGCTCTTATATAGTTCCTTCCTCCTATGTTTACCCCTACTATATTCCCTACTTTTCCACTGAACGTCCCGAAAATTCCATTTTCTAATTTTGCCATGCCTTTTTATTTTTAAACAATTTTTTTATTCACTTTAAATGATGGGTTAGAGCGATTAGAAGGGTTAGAATGTTTAAGCGGAAACCCTTCTAACCAACTAACCCTTCTAACCAATTAACTCATCAGCCGTTAACTGTTCACCGTTAACCGTTAACCATCTAATATTCTCCCAGAAAGACACTTGAACTACATTCAACTCCTGCTTCATCTAACATAAACCCCCAGAGTGCATACCCAGTATCTTCGAAACTACCTGGTAATTGAAATTTAAATTCCATTGCATCTCGTTTGGCTACATTTTCAAAAACAAACAGAGATTTGGTTGATTTTTGATAGAGAATAAGCGTCAGTGCGTCTGTTGCCCCTATTCTATTAAACAACGGGTTTGCACTCCAAGTGATGGTAAATTCTTTGTTTTCTAAGAGTACCTGATCCACAAAAATAGTGAGGAGAATCCCTTTGGTTATGACTACCTTTTCAAGGTCGATCACATACTCCCCCTCCACCTGTTTCACCGCTTCTTTCAGGTGATACGCTAAAGCGACATTTAGTTTAGACTTAGCTTCCGTATCTGGATCAAAAAAGCGCTTGATTACTTTGTTTATCGGACGCAAAAATTTAGAAACCAATCTAAATTTCTGTCGATGATTCAACTGAGCCAGTGTTGGTTGTCTTCCTCCTTTTTTGGGTGCATTGCGAACAATATACTGTCCGTTCATCTTTGCTCCTACAAGTGTTCCGAGTTTTCCTCTAAAACCACCTGTTAATCCATTATCCATTTTTCCCATGATTGTACCGTTTACTTGATTACTACTAATTTTTGAGATTATGCGTCGTAGCTACCTTCACTAATGTTCTCATTGCAATACTAAAAAAACAAAAAAACACGTACAATACCCCCTTCCGTATTTGTCCACTTTTGTCCTAAAAAAGGTGAAAACTTCCACTTTTGTTCTAAAATGGGCATAAACTTCCACTTTTGACCTAAAATAGGCATAAACCTCCACTTTTGTCCTAAAATGGGCATAAACCTCCTCTTTTGTCCTAAAATGGGCACAAACTTCCACTTTTGTCCAGCACAAAAAACCACAAAACGCTATTAATCAACACACTAACAACAACAAGTTTATAGTTCCTTTTAGGTTTGTTTTGGGTATGCTTTGTGTTTGCTTGGTTTGAGGGCCTTTTACCAAACAAACCCAAAAGAAAGACAAAACAAACCCATAAAGAAGATCTAATGGTACATACAAAAAGTGCTCAGCAACCACTAGGAATATCAAAGGGTTTAGACAAAATAAAAGAGCCTTAAACTTTCATTTAAGGCTCTTTTAGGCATTTTTTTCTCCGTTATGCTTTCATTTTACTTATTTAGCATCTCCAATACCTCTTGTTCATCCAGCCCCATAAAAGCACAAAACTCTCGATATGAAACAAAGGTTCCAGGTGGTTTATCGTAAAAAATCCGCACGGCAATCAAAAGTCTCAAGGCCGTTTTATAGCTTTTACCCGTTATCTCTACAACATCAACGGCATAAATAATCATTCTTGCTTTTTTTGGTTTTCGCTGTTCCATTCCTTGCTAATATCTCGAAGTTAATACGCGGTTGAAGGTAAGAAAACGACAGACCTATTTTCTAGTTGTTCACTAGTTGTTTGCATAGTAAACCAGAAGAGGACATTTACTCCTTTTTTATCCCAAATTAGGACAAATTAGGACAAATTAGGACAAACGATTCCCCTACCTATTTTCTGTTTTTTACAATTCATTCACCTTTGAAGTCAATAATCAATAAACATGAATCGATGAATAAATTAACATTACACCGGGTTTACCTTTCTGATGCCACCCATGGGCTACTGCAGTTTAATGATAAAAACATCTGCTTTACGCTAGAATTACCCTGGTTACAAAACAAGGCGTATATCTCTTGTATACCTGAGGGAACTTATCCTGTACAACCGCGTTATACGGAACATTTTAAGCATCACATGGCAATTAAAAAGGTGCCCAATCGCCACGGCATTCTCTTTCATTCTGCCAACAATGTACAACTAGAATTACAAGGATGCATTGCCCCCGTTAGTCGAATTATAAGCTCCACTTGGGGACATCGTTCTAAGGTAGCTCTGCAACGGTTATTAGAACACGCAGGAGCAATACCCACCGATCAACTGCTACAATTAACTATTAAAGAAGCGTCTGAAGACGAAATTATTAATCTAATAAAAAGAGGGAAATTATGAAACAAATCATTCGACGTGCCAAAGCACCAACACCAAAGTTCTTCAAAACGCTAAGAACCATTGGCTTAAGTTTAGTCGCTATTAGCGGAGGAATTCTCGCGGCTCCAGTGGCCCTACCCGTTATTGCTACCACCATTGCAACTTATATGGCAGTTGCAGGAGGTATCCTATCAGCGGTAAGCCAAATTACTGAAGAAGAAGAATAGCAAGCTGAATTATTCAAAACAACTAGGGAGGTTTAGAACCTCCTTAGTTTTAAACAGGTTTTTCTGAAAACAAATGCATTGCCTTACACTTCTATATCCATGTATTTGGTTTGAATAATGTCGGCTAATTGAGAAATAATAGTGTGATCTATATTTTTTCGCTTCTGAAAAGCACTTAAGGTTTGATGGAAGTTCTTGCTAATTGAGGTATCAAATAGTTTTTCAAAAGCATCTGTCCATTCAATTAACAATACTTTTTCTTGATCATTTTTATTAAACTCATACAAGGCGTACACCAACAAGCTTAAGTCTACCTTAGATTTAGTCCACCGCAAAGGCTGGTGATTGGTTAAAACTGAAGAAATAGACATTGCGTATTCTAATTGTTCTAAAATAAGTTGCAGCCCTTTAAAATAAGCAGAAAATAAAAAGTCATGGTCGGGATCAAAAAAGGTAAATGCATACTGTAGATCATTGGTTTGGAAATAATGTTTGATTGCTTGCCAATCTAGCACCTCACTTTCAGTGCAGTACGCGCTATACTGTTGGTAATATTGCTTTTTAAAACTACAGTAGTACTGCCATTTCTGATTGAGATAAAGTGTTTTTAGCGACTGATCTAGTGGCATCGTGCTACACAAAAGGCCTATTTCATTGATAAAAAAATAACGGGCTATGCTATCCATGAGGTCTTTGCTGTAGAAGACAATTTCTTTTTTGCGAGATCGAAATTGATTCTTACTCGTAATTTCTTGCATTTCTACTAGCAAATTTTTCAGTTGCACTGCGCTAATGATCAAACTTCTCTCATTCATGACAAAATGGGGAGCATATTGATTCATAATCCTTTCTTTTTTCCTTAAAGCTTCATTTAAATTTTTCATTAATCAATTTATGGATTTACATCTTATTTATCACAATGATAAAACGGCTAAAAATATGAAATAATCAACAAACACTTAATTAATAAATATAATTAACAAACAATAAACAAAAAATAAGAATATACCAAACATTAACTAAAACTAACATAACAAAAACACATCCTAATTTTGACATTATTATTAACATAAACCCTTGTAGCCCATGGCAAATTACATTAGGCACTTAAATGCTTTATCAGAATTTTTCAGAACAAATACAGAGGCAACTCCTTCGCATATTGCTCTATATTATTCTCTATTTCAAATCTGGAACAACCTCCACTTTGCTTCTAGCTTTGGTATTAACCGATCCGAGCTAATGAATCGCAGTAAAATTGGTAGCACCACTACATATAGCAAATGCATGCGCGATTTACATCGGTGGGAATTGATCCACTACCAAGCTAGTAATTCAAAATTTGGATTGAGTAACGTTATAATGACTCCTTTAGACGTATGCACCCGAGCAAGTACATCTTGTGAGGAGTAACTATTATTCTACAATGTTTGTAATTAACTTCTTATAATTATGAGGATATAGATCTGTGATATTCTTGTGGTTTATGGATTGAATATTTTCAAGAACATACTTTAACCATTGGTATGGATTAACGTCATGTTTTTTACAGTTAGCGAAAAATGTATAGGCCATAGCTGCTCTTTGCGCAGCATCATGAGAACCAGCAAAGAGATAGTTTTTACGTCCAAGGGCTACAGGTCTAATTACATTTTCTACAAGGTTGTTGTCTATCTGTAAGTTTCCATTGTATAAATACGCACTAAGGTTATCCCATCTTGTTTGTGAGTAAGCAAAAGCTTTACCTATTTGACTTTTAGGTAATGTAAGTTTCATCTGAGCGAACATATATTTACCCAGTTCATTGATAATAGGTAAACTCTCTTTTAGACGAAGTTCTTTGATTTGGTCAGGAGCTAAGTTTTGTTCTTTTGCTTTTTTCTCTACAGCATATAATTTCTGTATTTCTACGAGTACATGCTGAGCCCTTATTTTATCATTGTCTAATGCTCTCTCAAATTCACGACGAGCGTGTGCCCAACAGCCAAGATGTGTAACATCTGACTTATTTCCATAGGCTTTGTACCCGCTATAACCATCAGTTTGCAGGTATCCTTTGAAGTTTTCTAATATGGGTAATGCAGCACTACTAGCACGAGTAGGACTGTAATTAAACATCACGAGTTTGGATATAGGTGCGTGATACACCCAATAATACCCAAGATGAGATTTATCTTTCTTTTTCTCATCTAAGACTTTGATGGTGGTTTCATCAACTTGAAGATAACCTTCGTTTTTGATGTCCATCACCAGCTTTTGGTATAGTGGCTTCAAAGCATCCATACTTTGAGCTGCCCAACCATCTATTGTAGAGGAAGCAATATCGATATTCTCTCTTGAAAAGCGTTGCTTTTGTCTATATAGAGGAAGATGGTCTACATATTTGTCAACCAATATAGTTGATAGAAGTCCTTCTGAAGCTATTCCTTTATCTATAATTCGCTCTGGGAGTAATCCAATACTAATTTGGGTATCTTCTTTGTCTTTGGTCGCGTATTTATATCGGATGTAACGCTTGATTTTAAAGTAACCAGGAACATAATCTAACACATCTGTAATTTCTTTACCAATGCAGACCTTATCAGATAGATCCCCTTCTGGGTGAATTTCTATTTCTTCTACAGGTAAATGATCAGGAAGTTTCGCTCGTCCTGGATGTTTCTTCTTTTCACGAGTGTAGGTAATCTCTTGTTTGATTACTTCTTCTTGTTCCTCTAAGACTGCTTGTTCAACATCCAAAGGTAACTGAGTTTGATTAGGATCCTCAAAACGTTCTCGGCTTTGACCAAACTTCATGCGTTCAAGTAGCTTTACTCGATATTCCAGTATCGTATTTTTTTCTTCTAGTTTAGAGGTCTTTTCTTCTAACTCAGTAGCTTTCTTTTCTAACTTAGTATTTACTTTCTCTTGCTTGGAAATAGTTTTTGACTGCTGTTTTATAAGTGCCAAAAGTTCTTGTTTCGATAAGTTTTCTAAGTCTATTTCCATGAAGTAAATATACGTCAAAAGCCTTGTTTATACAAGAATTAAGACGGTTTTACTTCATAGAAAATCGTCTTTTTTGACTACTTTTTATCACTTGAATTCCCTCTATCATAAGTACTAAATCACTCCAACTTATCTGTGACTTGTTATGAGATGGAAAGGCAAAAGTACCTTGTTCTAATCGCTTGTGATATAACACAAAACCTCCTGTTTCCCAGTGCAGAAGTTTCATCTGATTACCTCGACGATTGATAAAGACGTACACACTGCCATTGTGAGCTACTTGATTAAGCTCGTTTTGAACAATGCCACACAGACTATCAAAACTCTTACGCATATCACAAGCTGATTTATATAAATGGAATTGGTGACTACTACTCAGACTAAACATTAGACAAGGTTCACTAATGAATAGAGTTCATTTAAATCTTTCGTTTCTACACGAAGTTTCACTCCATTAGGATAGATAATATCGTATTCTTTGCTCTCAGTAATATGCTCTTTATTTATAGTGATAAAGTTACTCGATGAATTTTGAATATTTTCATTCTTATACTTTATTACCCAATAACTAAATGTTGCTAATTTAATTCCTACGCTTTCACAGTATCTTGATTGGGTTAATCCACTTGCTTTGTAATCCTCTACATGAGAGTACATCATTTCTTGTTTGCTCATCTCTTTATTATTTGAGACAAACTTACTATCTTACATTAGGTTATGAAATATGTCGTTGCTCGGGTGGATACCTTTAGACGAAACTAAAAATAGTGATACACGCAGTAATACTCGTACCACTATGTATACAAGTAGTGATACAAGTAGTGATACAAGTAGTGATACAAGTAGTGATACAAGTAGTGATACAAGTAGTGATACAAGTAGTGGTACAAGTAGCGAACAAGAAGTGGTACACATATATAAACATATAAAACAAAAAACAGATAAAGAAAAAACCCAACCCATTAAAAAAAATAAATTTTATGAGCAATTATAAACTTCAACTCAAGGATACGTACACACTCTTAGGTCGAGAAAAAACATACAATCTCGACAAATGCCATGCTTTCATTCTTGAACGCGGAAAATCTTTTTTTGGTTATCATTTTACCATCACCCCACAGCAATATAACATTTATCACATGCTTATTGCCTACGCAATTGAAGACCAGAAAACCATGGCCCATTTTAAGCTAGACCCCAATAAAGGGCTTTTACTTATGGGCGAAGAAGGAATTGGAAAAACGGCTTATATGCGTTTAACGCAACCCTTTTTTCCATACAAAAAAAATTACGACATCAAAGTATGCCGTCTATTGGCACAAAATTTTTCGTGCAAAGGCCATGAAATTTTCACTCCCATCTTTGCAAACAATGCCAAAAGTCTTTGCTTGGATAATTTAGGCAAAGAGTTTATCGCAAAACACTATGGCACTCCTTGCGATGTGATTTACAACATTGTTGAACATTTTTATGAACAGCGCTTTGATCATAACTATCCGAAGCTTCATATCACAACACCCCTATCTCCTGATGAATTGGAAAAAAAATACGGCAAAAGCTTCCGAAAAATGTTGAGAGAAATGTTTAATGTGATTATCTGCGAGAGGTGAATCTCCGATTTGCTTTTTTGTTGTTTGTTTTTTTGTTGTTCGCTTTTTTGTTTTTTTGATTGTTGTTTTTTTGTGTAACTCTTTCGATTAAAGAACAAATGCCTACTCAGAAAATCTCAACAACAACCATCTCATCATCTCACCACCCGTTATTCAATTCTTTCGATTAGAGAACAATTTTGCTATTCAGAAGATCTCAACCCATAACAGATAAGTGATAACAGCTAACTGTTTACTAAACAAACACAAACTATAAATCTCGTTCACAAAACAAATAAAACACAGATTTTCAATTACTTACACTTGTAATTCAGAATAAAAACACTTTATTTTACAACTCCTATTTAATTACATACTTTCATAAAAAGAAAGGATTTTACTCGTATGGCATGATGGCGGTATTGGAAACAACCGTAAGCGTAAAACAAAGTATGTAAACGTTAGGACATCTAAACCGTACGAGTTTTCTATTTTTCTAAAAACTATGGCTTATGACTACATGTACAGCCCTTCCAGCATCCCAGATGAATGATCAGCACAACTTGGCTTTATTGCACATGCTCCATGAACAAAACGCCAATTTTGCAGCTTATGCTCAAAGTATCAACGACCTGTTCTACTACTATGTACAACACTGTACAGACAACGAAGATGAACTACTACTCACCTCCACAGATATCCACAACATCCTGGAAGTAGTGACTACCTTACAACAACTGAAGGAACCGGTGGAATAGTTTGTTGTTCGTATGCACCCGAGCAAGTACATCTTGTGAGATCTAATTATTCTTCTACATTATCCAGGATAAGTTTCTTGTAATTATGAGGATATAAGTCAGCGATATTCTTGTGGTTGATGGATTGAATATTTTCAAGAACATACTTTAGCCATTGATATGGATTAATGTCATGCTTTTTGCAGTTAGCAAAAAACGTATAGGCCATAGCTGCTCTTTGTGCTGCATCATGAGAACCGGCAAAGAGATAGTTTTTACGACCAATTGCTACAGGTCTGATTACATTTTCAACAAGATTATTGTCTATCTGCAAGTTTCCATTGTGTAAGTAATCACTTAGATTACTCCATCTTTTTTGAGAGTACGCAAAAGCTTTACCTATTCTACTTTGAGGTAAGGTAAGATTCATCTGAGCAATCATATATTTACCAAGCTTGTTGATGATTGGTAAACTTTCATCTAGACGAAGTTCTTTGATTTGATCAGGAGCTAAGTTTTGTTCTTGAGCTTTTCTCTCTATAGCATATAACTTCTGTATTTCTACTAGTACATGCTGCGCCCTTTTTCTATCGTTATCTAAAGCTTTTTCAAATTCACGTCGAGCATGTGCCCAACAAGCAAGATGTGTAACATCTGACTTATTTCCATAGGCTTGGTAGCCGCTAAATCCATCAGTTTGCAGATATCCTTTGAAGTTTTTTAATATAGGCAGTGCAGCACTACCGCTACGAGTAGGACTGTAATTAAACATTACAAGCTTGGATATAGGTGCGTGATACACCCAATAGTAGCCAAGATGAGTTTTGTCTTTCTTTTTCTCATCTAAGACTTTGATGGTGGTTTCATCAACTTGGAGATAACCTTCGTTTTTGATGTCCATCACCAGCTTTTGGTATAGTGGCTTTAAAGCATCCATGCTTTGAGCCGCCCAACCATCTATTGTAGAAGAAGCTATATCGATGTTTTCTCTGGAAAAGCGTTGCTTTTGTCTATAAAGAGGAAGGTGGTCAACATATTTATCTACAAGTATTGTGGATAATAATCCCTCTGAAGGGATTCCTTTATCTATAATTCGCTCAGGAAGCTCACCAATACTAATTTGAGTGTTGTCTTTACCTTTAGTAGCGTATTTATATCGGATGTAACGCTTGATTTTAAAGTAACCAGGAACATAATCTAACACATCTGTAGTTTCTTTACCAATGCAAATCATATCAGATAAATCTCCCTCAGGATGTATTTCTATTTCTTCTACGGGTAAATGATCTGGTAGTTTAGCTCGTCCTGGATGTTTCTTTTTCTCACGAGAGTAGGTAATCTCTTGTTTGATTACTTCTTCTTGTTCCTCTAAGACTGCTTGTTCAACATCTAAAGGTAATTGAGTTTGATTGGGATCCTCAAAACGTTCTCGGCTTTGACCGAACTTCATGCGCTCAAGTAGCTTTACACGATATTCCAGTTCTGTATTTTTTTCTTCTAGTTTAGAGGTCTTTTCTTCTAAGCTAATAGTTTTCTTCTCTAACTTAGTATTTACTTTTTCTTGCTTGGAAATAGTTTTTGACTGCTGTTTTATAAGTGCCAAAAGTTCTTGTTTCGATAAGTTTTCTAAGTCTATTTCCATGAAGTAAATATACGTCAAAAGCCTTACTTATACAAGAATTAAGGCTGTTTTATCTCATGGAAAACCGCCTTTTTTGACTACTTTTTATCACTTGTATTCCTTCAATCATAAGTACCAAATCACTCCAACTGATTTGAGTCCGATTATGAATAGGAAAAGCAAAAGTACCTTGTTCTAATCGCTTGTGATATAACACAAAACCACCTGTTTCCCAGTGTAAGAGTTTCATCTGATTACATCGACGATTAATAAACACGTAGACACTTCCATTATGAGCGACTTGATTAAGCTCGTTTTGAACAAGACCACATAGACTATCGAAACTCTTGCGCATATCACAAGCTGATTTATACAAGTAGAATTGATGACTACTACTCAGACTAAACATTACACAAGGTTTACTAATGAATAGAGTTCACTTAAGTCTTTTGTTTCTACATGAAGTTTCACTCCATTAGGGTATACAATTTCGTATTCTTTACCTTCTGTTTTAGGTGTTTTACCTATTGCTATAAAGTTACTTGAGCATTCTCGCTCTGTTTCACTCTTAAACTTTACTACCCAATAACTAAATGTCGCTAACTTAATTCCAACACTTTCACAATACTTGGATTGTGTTAATCCACTTATTTGCCAATCCTCTACATGAGAGTACATAATTTCTTGTTTGCTCATCTCTTTATTATTTAAAGCAAACTTACTTCCTTACATTATATTATGAAACATGCACTTGCTGGGGTGCATACTGTTGTTCGTTGTTCGTTGTTTGTCGTTCGTTGTTTGTCAATCAACCATCAACCATCAACAATCAACAATCAACCATCAACAATCAACAATCAACCATCAACAATCAACCCTCAATTCTTTCGATTAGCGAACAAATGTCTACTCAGAAAACCCAAACCGTTAACCGTTAACCGTTAACCGTTAACCGTTCACCGATAAGTAAACAAAAAAAGGATTGTTCGCTGAACAATCCTTTTTTTGTTATTTATATTTTCTACTAAAATACTTCCGATTTCCAAACCACTTGTCCTGGTTTTAATGTTTGTAAGGCCGTGACACGAGCAAATCCTGCTACATATGATGCAGGATACGTACATACAAAATCTTCTATAATCGCATCGTGATCGATTGTTACATTGGCATTGATGATACAATGTTTCCCTACTTTCGCATTGGCTTGTACTACAGCATTAGCTAATACCACTGTGCCTTCTCCAATTTCAGCAGAAGGGGATACATAAGCCGTTGGGTGAATAACTGTATCAAAGGCATGTTTTACTTCCGTAGAGATTCTTTGGCGTACTTCATTATTTCCAATACCAATAATTACTTTGGCTTCTGGTTCATAATCTGCACGATACGGATTACTTGTGTCATCAAAATAAGCTACCTCAATTGCTTGATTAATCTGATAGATTGTATCTTCTACAACCTTACCATGGCCTCCTTTTCCGTAAATCATTATCTTTTTCATCTGTATCTGCTTATTTAAAAATAAAAGACTTCGCTAGTTTTTAGGCTCTACATATTTGTGAATGATATTGCGCTTCAATAGTAAATATCCACCGCTTAATACCACTAAAATTCCAATACTTACTCCTATCTGTACCGTTGTTGATTCTTGCGTTAATGAAATTACGGAAGTACCGATTAGATATTGAATAACTCCATAAGCAAAAGCAACATATAACTTATTGATGCCCGCTTCATTACTCAAATATTGGTATAAGTGAGAACGATGCGCCTGAAAGATATTTTCTTTTTTTAGTAATCGTCTAACGATAGTCCAAACGGTATCGATACCATAAACCACTAAGAAGAGAATATAAATAAAATTTCCAGTAGTAATAATCAGCTGCCCTAACAAGAATACCACAATAAAGGCCATACAAACACTTCCTACATCACCTGCAAAAGCTTTTGCCTTATTTCTAAAGTTAAAGAATGCAAATACTGCAGCACCTAGCATAACAAACATAATTAGGTTTTCATCTACAAAGTGTACATCGGTATTTACCAAAGCTAACAAAGCCAATACAACCATGCTATACCAAGCGGTAATTCCGTTGATACCGTCCATGAAGTTATAGGCGTTGATTGTTCCTATTACGCCAATTAACGCAGGTAGAATCCACATCCATGACAGCGAAAATAAATCCCATTGATAAAACATCAAGAGCACCGAAATCAAATGAATCAGCAGGCGTATTTTATTGGATAGGGTAAAAATATCATCTAAAAAACTAATAATCGTAATAGCGGTTAATCCCAAAAAGAAGTACGGATACGCAAACCCCGAATAGATAAAGAAGGCTAAAGCTCCGAAGTAAAAAACTACGCCCCCTCCTCTTAAGGTAATTTGGGTATGCGAGCTTCGCTCATTGGGTTTATCTATAATGTTGTACTTATCTGCAATTTTAAAGTACACTAATTCGGCAATAAATAGTATTGCTACTAGTAGAATGTATTCCATTTTTTATTTTATAAAATAACGTATAAAACCATTAATCATCCAATAACCTGTATAATACATGGCTTTAATAGTTCCAAAACCTTGTGTATCTTTTAAAAAATCAATATGCTTTAGAATAAGTTTATGCTTACTACTTGTCGCTGAGTTTTTAACCTGTCTATAATAGGCTAACTCTTTGTCTATACCGTAAGATTTTACACCACTTTTTAAAATTGATAACCACAAAGCATAATCTTGTTTTCTTGCATGCTCAGACATATAAAACTTGCCTATTTTTTCTGCATCGTATACCGCTGTCAAACAACTGATCTCCGTACGTTTTAGCAAGTGCTGATAATCAACTTCTTTACTAACATGAAGTGTAGATTTTATCTTATTCCCCAATTCATCTAAATATCCATAAGATGTATGAGAGAAATAATAATCATTTTGCATCATAAACGGAATCTGTATTGCAAGTTTATCTACATGCCACTTATCATCCGCATCAAGAAAGGCAATATACCTACCTATTGCTTGTTTTATCGCAAAGTTTCTTGTTTTTCCAGACTTTAAATTCTCGCTATTTGAAAATATTTTGATACGATTATCTTTATCGGCCAATTCTTGCATAATACTCCAAGAATCATCAGTTGAACAATCGTTTACCAAAATCCATTCCCAATCTTGGTATGTTTGATTGATAACGGATTCTGCAGTTTCTCTTAGAAATCGTTCTGCATTATAGACTGGAGTTATTATTGATACTTTCATGAAATATGATTCTTTATAAATTTTGCAGGTACTCCTGCATAAATAGAATTAGGCACATCAAACTTTTTAGTCAACACAGCCCCTCCTGCCAAAATAGATCCTTTTGGCAAAATAGATCCAGCAACAATTGTACAATTACCCGATACCCACGCACCTTGCTCGATTACAACCGAATCAATTTTTGATTTAGCAAATCTAAATGAATGCCCATCATATTGATGATTACCTCCAGAAATAACACAATTTGGTCCAATAATTACATCATTCTGAATCTCAAGGTTTAATGCAATAATTGTATTACGGGGAGCAATATAAACATTATCACCAATCCTAATTCCAGTTAAAGTACTAAAATAGACATCTGCCGCTACTTGAAAATTTCTCCCACATTCTTTCATCATTAAGGAATAGAGAAATCCTCTAAACCTCATAATGACAGGTATATTTGGAAAGAAAAACAATACACTTCTTACAAACCAAGAATATATAATTGAAACTTTATGCATTCTTAAATATTTTTTTTAAAAAACTTTCTATTGTATATGTCTTTACTTTATTAAAAGAATTCTCTCGTAATTCATTATAAAACTTATTATTACACATATCATTCATTTTATTTGCAAAATCTTTTGGACTATTAAATTCTGCAAATAAGATTTCTTCTTTATCCACAAAAGTTGAAGGTAAACTACCAACAGGCGTACTAACAACAGCTAACCCATTAGCCATTGCTTCAAGTATAACTCTCGGAGAACCTTCTGATAAAGAACCAAAAACAAAAACATCATGTCCTCTTAATAACTCATTTAATTCTTTTCGTTGATCTACATGACCTGTAAAAACAACATTTTTTATGTCTTCCACTTGGACTAATTTCTTAAGTTCTTTCTCACTTTCACCAGTACCAACTATAGTTAAAGTTGCTCCATTTGTCTTCTTTTGAATCAAATTAAAAGCCTTTAATACAGTGTCTACACCTTTTGCTTTGCGTAAATAACCAACATAAATAAACTTTGGAGAACTTAAATTTAACGTTTTATTTATAAAATAAAAATCCTCGTTATTTAACGTTGTAGAAATCATTGGAGTTGCAACTATCCCCTTTTTACTCAATTTTTTAGCAATATGATGACCATTAGTATAAACAGTTGCTTTTTTTGAAGCTAATTTGAACATAAAATCTTCAGGTTTAAAAAACATTCTGTACAACGACTTCTTTAAAGAACTTAAATTGGGATTATTAACAATCGTATCTACAGGATCTCCAACATAATGAATAATTCTATTTTCTTTTTCAAAAAAAAACATTTGTAACCAGCCAAAAGGTCCTGGATATCTAGTATAAACTCTATTACATGTTTTAGATAATTTTTTATAGGCATTATAGTAAAAAGGAAAATATTTAATTGTATCAATGTATCCACTACTATAGGGTAATTCATTAATATAGAGATTAGTAAAATCGTTTAAGCTTATAAACCCTTTATTTAAATCCTTTACTACTTTTACAGGAGACATTAGCCAAACTTCATCATAATATTTGACGATTTCATTAAGATAAACCCAATGTGTATAAGGTATAAAATACTCATCCTCAACCTTAAACAGTGTCCAAGCATGAACTATAATACTATTCATTTAATTTTTTTTTATCTTTATTTATAACCAACAATAAACTTATCAAACCAAATAACAAATGATGTCTTAAAATTGGCATTGAAGAGAATGAAAATAATAAAAATTGAATAAAAACGACTCCAATCCACAAATAACTATTATTATTTTTAACTAATTTCCAACTAATAAATAAGCTTTTAATCAAAACTACAACAAAAAAACAACACCTACAACACCTACATTTATCAATGATTCTAAAAAAATATTATGTGGATACCATCCTTTTCCCATACCAAAAGTTAAAACAAAATGACTCCCAAAAAATGGTGCTTCTAAAAATTGTATTACTGCATCATTAAACAAAATTTCTCTAGGTCCTAAATCTATTTGTTGAGCTAAAAAAACTTTACCTAATCTATCCCCAAATTCTGGAGCAAAATATGCTAAAACTTCAATTGAAGCACTTACATTGAAATATATAATCAATGTACAAAACAATATAACTATCTTAAATAAAAAGCTTAGTATAGAGTTACCTTTTTTGACAATTGAGTAAAATAAAAATGCTAACAATACAGCTAAAATTCCTGATCTTGAACCAGCAATTATAACAGTTATTAAACCAACGACCATTCCTGTTATTAGCAATAGATTAGGTACTTTTTTATCAGTATTATTCATTTTTATAATAATTGATAATAAAAATAAAGAAGCACCATACTGTCCATAAAGTAAAGTCGGAATATAAGAATTTGCATCAGCTCTACTTTGTGCATCTTCCTTCATTAAATTAAAAAATAAAGAAATAAAACAAAATATAAACAATACCTTATAAAACCATAATAATAATGGTTCTAAGTCCTTTATCTTATAGGTAGACAATGACATGATAAGTAATCCTAATTGGAAATTATAAGTGACATACTTATTAATGTCTTCATACAAATAGTCACTATGTTTTAAAGTCTTATCGAAATAAAGGGAATAGAGCATTCTTAAAAAATACAATAACCAAAATAGAAATAATAATCTACTATATTTGTCTACTAAGAATGTATTTGTTCTTACTCCATAATTTATAACAATTAGACTAAGCACAATACCAAAACCTTGAAAAAAAACGGTGACAAAAAATGGACTAAGGCCTATGATAGATGGTATATAAGAATAAATCATCAAGGAACAAAAAATCCAAAATAAATTATACCTTTTTACTTTCTCCATACTAAAAATTTACTTATTTGCTTTTTAAAAGGTATATTTGATTTTAAATATCGATAGTAGTTTTTCAAAAAGTCCACTAAGTAAAACTTATTTTTTTTATCACTTAAAATAACTTTTTCATAAAGTGATAACACTTTTTTATTTCCAATAAACGCATCACAATACTCTTTATAATAATCGCCTAAATTATTTTCTTGGTTTAAGCCTACTAATTCGAGATGCTCATATCTTTCGGAGAAATTATAATATAAACAATTCATAAAATTTTCATTTGATACTTTAATCACTTGCTTTAGTACTGAACTGTATAAAAAAACCTCTTTATCTAAGCCTATTGCTTCCATAGCACCTCTTCCTGTTCCTAAAACTATATCTGCAACAAATAAACATTTACTTGCCTCGCCAGTATAATCATCATCATTCAAATGATAATATTCTATATTTCCAAAATCATTAATAATTTTTACTAAGCTATCATCATATTCTTTACCAATTATAACAACAACTGATTTAAAATTTTCCGAATTTCGACTATTAGCTACTTCAAAAGCAGCTCTAATCGAATCTTTATAATAACTATTAATATTTCCTATTCTAAAAACATACTCTTTTGATTTACTATAAGAAATTTCACTTTTTAATTTTTGCAATAAGATATCATCACATTTAGGTAAAATTATTCTATTAGGAATAAGATAATAATCAATTTTCTCTTTATTATTATCTTGCAAATAATCAAAGTTCTCTAATGAAAACAATATTGTAGAATTACATTTAGGGGTATATGCAAAATTTGGACCTCCGCATTTTGTATACAATAGCTTTACACCTGTAAAAAAACTAACTATTCTACCTATAAAGAAAGAAATACTATCATAACAATGTATGATAGTAATTTCATTATTTTTTACATATTTTGATAAATAAATGATTTCATATAAGGCTAAGAATGTTGATTTGATGAATTTAGACTTCTCAATACTCTCTATAACCGGGGAAGATACCTTTCCAAACTGAAATATAAAATACTCAAAATCAATAGGCCAATTAACACATAATCCTTTCAAACTTCTAAAATGTCCTCCAAGCCCGTTGCTACCGTTATAAATCAAATAAACTACTTTCATATAATTCTTTGTTCAACTTCCAAAATCACCTCAAACTTTTCGTATACCAATTTCTGTATGTAACTAATCAAGTTTAAAATATCTTTTCCTTCAGCATCACCAATATTAACGATGAATCCACTATGTTTTTTAGAAACCTGAGCCCCTCCAATAGTATATCCCTTTAACTCCAACTCATCTAACATTGGTCCAACAAACCTCCCTTCTGGTCTTTTAAATACACTACCTGCATTTGGAAAATCTTTTGGTTGTTTAGAATGCCTTAATTCTTTTATATCCGACATTTTTTTACTAATTTCTTCTTCAATTCCCTTAGATAAACACAATACCGCAGATAGCACTATAAGGTTTTTATTTTGTTGAAAGAAACTATTTCTATAACTAAACTGACTTTGCTTATTATCAAATTCAATAAACTCTCCTTTATCGACATTATAACAAGTAACTAATTCAACTAAATTACAGATTTCTTCTCCACTCGCGCCAGCGTTCATAACAACTGCTCCTCCGATAGAGCTTGGTATATCATAAAAAACCTCTACTCCAGATAATGATTTTTTTAGAGCATACTCAGCAAGATCTTTTGTAAATACGCCTGCTTGAACATGTAATCTATCACCACTTAATTCTGTTATTTTCGAAAACTCTTTTGCCATTATAATAAATGCACTATCATAATATTTTTTTGATAAAATAATATTATGACCACTCCCTATAATAACAACATCTTTCTCTACATTGAAAATATTCTTTATATCTTCTTCAGAATCAATAAAATAAGCAACTCTACAAAAAGCTTCTACTTTATAAGAATTGTATTCCTTTAAATTACAATTTAAAATTTTTAACATACTCGAATAATATTTTAAAATACATAAAATCTTGTTTTCTTGGCCTGATGATTTCTTTTATAGGTATTTTTACTGTTTTACTATAAAAAAAAAGAAACATAATACCAGCTGTAGAATAACTTATGGTCGAAGCAATTGCGGATCCTTTCGCACCATACTCGCCAATTAAAATATAATTAAAAATCACATTAATAATTAACGCAGGCAACATGGCATAAATAGCAATCCAAGGCTTTCCTTTTCCTGCTAAATCCATATTCATAACTTTGAAAACAGTCAAAATCAAAACTCCTGGTAAAAGACTTTTCAATACATCCCCACTCCTATAAAACTCTTCTCCAAAAAGAATAGAAGTAATCTCATTTGATAAAAAATAAAGTACAAGTGAAAATATTCCAATTGACAAAAATGATAATCTTAATAACATTGCCACTTTCATAGAAAAACTTCGACCGTCCTTTGCAACAGCACTTCTTGCAAAAACAATTGTACTAAACAACATAGGTATTTGCCACAGATATTCAGCTATTACTACACCTTTTGAATATAGACCAATCTCTTCTTGAGTACTCAATTTATCAAGTAAAATTACATCTACCTTATAATTCAAATTAATAAGCAATAGAGAAAGAGCATAAATCAATCCTAAAGATAACATTTGACTAAGAATTTTTTTATCTATACGTAAACTAAAGCTATCTAAAAAACCATTGTAAAATATCAAAATCAAAGACATTGTTAGAGGTCCAATAATCAAACTTATTAATACCCCTGTAACACCTAATTCCATAAAATAAACTAATACGAAATTAGACAGTAAAGTTATAAAACTCGGCAACCATGAAACCCTATTATATTCCTTTATTCTATTTTTTCCTAAATAGATACCAGAATTATATACATTAAATAAAGTAAATGGAATAGGTAAAATCCCTAATAGTATCCAAAGCTCTTTGCTATCAATACTCGTAAATTCTTTAATTAAAAAATAACAAATAACTAAAGATAAAATACTTGTAAAACACCAAATTTGGATAACAGCCTCTTTGATTTTTTTTTCTGAATAAATTTCTTGTCCTAAAAGATATGTAACAGATTGTGATACACCCAAAGAACCAAAACTCATAAACAAAGATGGATAAACAGCTATTGTAGCAATAATTCCATTATTAATCGGCCCCAAATATCTTGCAATAACAATGGTAGAAATTAATCCACAAAGAATTATCAATAATTTTGAGACACCAATACTTAAAAAGTCTTTTATAAAGCTTCTTGTTTTCAAAACTAATTAATTAATTCAATTACAACTCCTAATCCTTTTAACTTTTCTTCTAGCTTATTATATCCTCTTAAAGCCATATCTATTCCACTAATCTCAGATTCACCACTAGCTAATAATGCGCCAATTAATAAAGCCATACTTCCTCTCAAATCTGTAGAGACCACATTATTAGCAATTGGCTTAGCATCAACACTTCCTGAAATTACAATTTCCCCATGTTTTGCAACAATAGAATTATTATACATTTTAGACAACTCTTCACAATATTTTATCCTTTCAGGGTACCTATAATCATAAACTCTACTCCTACCAGAAGCGTGTAATGCTAATAAAACAAAGAAAGGTTGCATATCAGAGATAATACCAGGATATGTCCCCGTAGCTAATTCAAATGGTTGAATTGACTCATTATCTATAACACTGCCATCTATATATACATTATTATCATTTCTATAAATACTAATCCCCATTTCTCTCAAATGTATTAAAGGAATTTCTAATGTACTAAAAGGTATATCTTTTACAAGAATACTTCCTCCACTAAGAATTCCGTACACAATCCAAGTTATTGCCTCAATTCTATCAGGCATCACCTTATAACACCCTCCTCTTAAATATTGTTTCCCTTCAATTTCAATATAACTTGATCCTATTACTTTTATATTTACTCCCATCATCTTTAAAAATGAGATTAAATCATTAACTTCAGGAGAAATATAGGCATTCTTAATTATAGTTTTTCCCTCAGCGATACTACCACAAATTAATGCAGTTTCAGTCCCTCCTATTGTACTTATTGGAAAATCAATTTCAGTTCCCTTCAATTTTCCATCTATAGTAACATGAATATAATTTTCTTTTTCGGTTACTATAGCACCAAAACTCTCCCATGCACTTATATGTAAATCGTACCCTCTATGACCAATCTTACACCCCCCAGGATAAGGAATCATAGCCTCTCCAGATTTTTTTAATAATCCAGGAACTAACAAATAAGTAGTTCTAAACAAATAATTATAACTATCTAACTCTCTATTTTCAAAATTAGTTGAATTAATTATTAACTCTTCTTCCTTCGATAATTTATCAATCTTACCTCCTAATTTTTGAATAAAATCAATTTTATAATTTGCATCAACTAATTCCGTTGGATAATTTTGTAACACAATCTCCTCATCACTTATTAATGCAGCAGCTAACAATTTCGTTGCTGAATTCTTAGCTCCACTAACCTGAACAACACCACTAGGTATTTGTCCACCCTTTATTTTTGCTTTTAAATTATAATTAGCATCCATATTTAAACTTTTTACAATCTACTATCAACCCCTGCTTTCAACAATCCTTTTACGTCATAGACAATAGCCGTGTCTTTCTTCAGCTTGTCGATGTCTAAAGCTAAGAGTTCTTTGTGTGCTACTCCTAATACCACTGCGTCATATTTGGCTTGTGGCAATGTTGTATGACTCACTACGCCATATTCGTGTTTTACCTCTGCTGGGTTTGCCCACGGATCATACGTTGTTACTTGTACGCCATAATCTTCTAAAGCCGCGATAACGTCTACAATTTTGGTGTTGCGCACGTCTGGGCAGTTTTCTTTGAAGGTAACTCCTAACATCAACACTTCAGCTTTGCTTACATCAATGCCCTTTTTAATCATGGTTTTGATTACTTGAGACGCTACATACTCGCCCATCGAATCGTTTAAACGACGACCTGCCAAGATAATTTCGGGGTGATACCCCTTTTCCATGGCTTTTTGCGCTAAATAGTACGGATCTACCCCAATACAATGCCCACCTACTAATCCGGGTTTGAAAGGCAAGAAGTTCCATTTCGTTCCTGCTGCTTCTAATACGGCATGCGTATCGATATCCAATAGGTTGAAAATTTTTGCTAACTCATTGACAAAGGCAATGTTGATATCGCGTT
This sequence comes from Myroides fluvii, assembly GCF_009792295.1. NCBI lineage: Bacteria > Pseudomonadati > Bacteroidota > Flavobacteriia > Flavobacteriales > Flavobacteriaceae > Myroides > Myroides fluvii. Next base: position 40,335 of record NZ_CP039934.1, read on the forward strand.
GTGAGTTTTCAATTACTTTAGCTGCTTCTGCTACTTTGATGGTTGGTGCTAAGTGGGTACCTGCGGTAATCACAGCTTTGTAGATATCATTAACCACCACGCCTATTTCGGGTGTACTACCTGCCGTTACTTTTAATATTTTTTCTACGGTGTGCTCTTTGTCTCCAGGGTTGATGCGCTCTGGTGAATATCCACCAAAAAAGTCAACGTTGAATTTTAATCCAGAAACACGTTCTAAAACAGGTACACATTCCTCTTCCGTTACGCCTGGGTATACGGTTGATTCATAGATGACGATATCTCCTTTTTTCAATACTTTCCCCACGGTTTCAGAAGCTTTATACAAAGGCGTCAAATCAGGGCGATTGTGCTTGTCAACCGGTGTTGGTACCGTTACTACAAATACATTACAATCGGTAATATCTCCTAAATCATACGAACAGTACAACCCTTTTGCTTCATTAGCTAAAACGGGATTTGTCGTTACAGTCACCGCTTGCAAAATTTCGTTTGCCACTTCTAGTGTACTGTCTTTTCCTTCTCTTAATTCAGCGATACGCCCTTGGTTGATATCAAAACCTACGGTTGGAAATTTAGTTGCGAATAAACGAGCCAATGGCAATCCTACGTATCCTAATCCGATAACTGCAATTTTATGTTGTGTACTCATAAATGTATAATGTAATTTTTAGTGTTGTATTGTGTACTTGTTTTATTTTTCTTTTTTATCTGTTTGACCTATAGCATCTCTTTGTGCTCCCAATACCATTTTACGGCTTCTTTTAGCCCTTCGCGGATTACATGGGTAGGTTCATAGCCTAGTAGGTTTTTTGCTTTATCTACAGCCGCTAGCGAATGAGCAACATCCCCTTGGCGGTTTGGTCCGTGTTGTACTTCAATAGTGGCAATTTCACTGTCGTATTCCGTTAAAAATTCTTTTAAATACCCCACCAATTGATTCAAATTGGTACGATCGCCAACTGCTGTATTGTAAACCGTATTGACAGCCTCTTTATTGGTAGTCAACATGGCGCGTTCATTCATCTGAATCACGTTGTCGATATAGGTAAAATCGCGAGAGTTCTCTCCCGTTCCGTTAATCGTTGGGCTTTCGTGTTGAATAAATTGTTTGGTAAACAACGGAATAACCGCAGCATAAGCACCTCTGGTATTTTGACGACGTCCGAATACGTTGAAATAACGCAATCCGATAATTTCAATACCATAGGTTTTGGCAAATACATCCGCGTATAATTCGTTTACGTATTTGGTTACGGCATAAGGAGATAGGGGTTTACCAATTACATCCTCTACTTTTGGCAGTGCTGGCGAATCTCCATAGGTAGATGAACTCGCTGCATAGACCATGCGCTTTACTCCACCGTCGCGTACGGCCACTAACATATTCAAAAATCCGTTGATGTTTACCTCATTGGAAGTAATCGGATCGTTAATTGAACGAGGTACAGAACCTAAAGCTGCTTGGTGTAGTACATAGTCAACACCTGATACCGCTTGTTGGCAGGTAGCCAAATCGCGAATATCTCCTTCTAGTAGTTCGTAGTTGGGGTTGCTTATAAATTCCTCAATATTGTGTCGATAACCTGTTGCAAAATTATCTAAACAACGCACAAAGTATCCTTGATTTAAAAAGTACTCTGTCAAGTTGGAACCAATAAATCCAGCTCCACCTGTAATTAATATTTTTTTCATAATCCTATTTTCCTCTACCAATGGTATAAACTTCAAATCCTATTTGTTCCAGTGCTTCCCGATCGAGGATGTTTCGTCCGTCGAATACAAAAGCGGGTTTTTGCATGTGTTCGTAAATGCGTTGCCAATCGTAGGTGATAAACTCGTCCCATTCGGTCAAAACCGCAATACCGTGTGCTCCGGCTAGGGCGTCATACGGATCTTGGTGTGCCGTTAGGTGTTGGCGGTTGGCTTCGGGCTGGCGCGTGGCTAAATAATCCAAATCAGACAGCATTTGCATGCCCGTTACCTTGGGGTCGTACACGTGAATTTGCGCTTCTTCTTCTATCAGATCATTGGCTACGTAAATAGCGGCGGATTCGCGTGTATCGTTGGTATCTTTTTTGAAGGCCCATCCTAAGAAGGCTATCTTTTTATCGTTGACGGTATTGAATAAGGTGAGGACAATATGCTCTGCAAAACGGCGCTTTTGGTAATCGTTCATGATAATGACCTGCTCCCAATAGTCGGCTACTTCTTGTAATCCGTAAGAAGAGGCGATATACACTAAATTGAGAATGTCTTTTTGAAAACACGAACCTCCAAATCCTACCGAGGCTTTGAGAAACTTATTGCCAATGCGACTATCGGTACCGATGGCACGAGCCACCTCACTGACGTCTGCTCCAGAAACTTCACAGAGCTCCGAAATGGCGTTGATGGAGGATACGCGTTGAGCTAAAAAGGCATTGGCTGTTAGTTTAGAGAGTTCGGATGACCAGACGTTGGTGCGCAAGATGCGCTCCTGGGGTACCCAAGCTCCGTAAATTGCTGCTAGCGCTTCGATGGCTTGTTTTCCTGCAGCGGTTTCTTCTCCGCCAATCAGCACGCGATCGGGATGCATTAAATCTGCAATGGCCGTTCCTTCTGCTAAAAATTCGGGGTTGGATAAAATTTGAAATTCTACGCCGTTGCCTGTTTGATCTAATATGCGCTTGATGGCCTGAGCGGTACGCACGGGTAGGGTTGATTTTTCAACGACAATCTTATCGGTTGTGGCAACTCTTGCAATTTGACGGGCACAAAGTTCGATATACTTTAAGTCTGCGGCCATTCCCTTGCCTTTTCCATAGGTTTTGGTGGGGGTATTGACCGAAATGAAAATCATATCTGCCTCGTCAATGGCTTTGTCTACGTCGGTATCAAAAAATAAATTGCGCCCTCTTGCTTCTGCAATCACCGCATCTAAACCAGGCTCATAAATAGGCAACTGGTCTAAGTCTTGGTGGTTCCAGGCTTGGATACGCGCCTCGTTTACGTCCACTACCGTGATTTGAATATGGGGGTTTTTATGGGCAATAACGGCCATAGTAGGACCTCCTACATAACCTGCACCCACACAACAAATCTTCGTAATACTTTTCATCTTATTTCTTACAAGCTTATTATCTCTCATTACCTAACATACACTCCTCTTCCATACATGCTCCATTCCAAAAGACAAACTCGAATCTTGGAGGTTAAATGTATTAAAATTAAATAAGGTACGCTTCCTCTTATTTGTGACTTTGGCAATTTTACTCGTAAAAGCATGTGGGTTATTGCTGTGAGTCGCAAGAATATGAAATGAACAAATTGCCTGTACGTCAACGATGGGTTTTACCCTTACACCGGCAACAAGAGAATGAAAGAACTGCTTTGCTCCTTTGGCTTCGTCTTGTGCTTGTTGTAAAGACTCAATACACAAGGTACTGCTATCAAACTCCACTACAGGATCGTGTTTAGCGAATGCTACCGCTAAAGGCAATCCAACATAGCCCTGACTTACAACTGCAATTTTATTTTCTTTTTCCATTTTTTTATTACTTTCTTATTTATAGGGATTGGATAAAAAAGTAAGGTATTTTAGCCTTAGGCTACTCCCTAAGCTTACAAAGGTACATTTTTTAACGCTTTCTCTAACATTGATTTTATTATTTTTACGTAAAGAAGAGTACTCTTCTGTGCCAAAAAACAAAGCTTAAAGTAAAATAATTGTTAAAACTCTTTAATTTCAAAAGAAAAACACGCCTCCACAACGGTATTACTGCATTTTATTGAAAAGAATTGATATTATTTTATTGTTGGTTGCTTTTTTGTTTGTTGTTGGTTGTTTGTTGTTGGTTGTAGAGATTCTCAATCTTTAGAAGGTTTTGCTTTTTTGCTTTTTTGCTTCTTCGCTTTTTTGAAGTGATTGACGCCCGTTGAGTGACGGATGCGACCCCTCCTACCGTCGGGGTGACATACGGACTGGAGTGACAGACAGGTTAATCGGTTAGACCCTCTCATCATCTCACCCATGCACAGTACCCACACTCGTCATGTCACCTCGACGCAGGAGAAATCGTAGCGCAGCGAAGATTCATCGAATACCAAAATAAAATATAAACCTAATGAGATAGGTCGCATCCTACGAGTCCTTGAAAGACGAGCGTTGGTTGACGAGCGTTGGTTGACGGGTGTGGGTTGTTTGGTGAGATGGTGAGATGGTGAGGCTGAAAATTATCGATTAAAGAACGATTGATTACTCAGAAAATTTATACTGATCACTGATAATTGATCACTGATAATCGTTGATAAATGAAGATCTAAACCCAACGCAAGCCAAATCAGGAGCGTCAAATGGTTGAAAAGACTGTAAAAATAAAAGGTGTTTGAGCGCAGCGAGTTCTTTTATTTTCAGTCTTGAAAGCTAATTTGACCCTTATTTGGGTTAGTTGAAGGGGTTTTTATCTCACCTAGTTGCTATTTTTATAAGTGTTCGATGAATCTGCGATTTGTTCTTTTTTACCCCTTAAAAAAGAAAGGGAATTGGGGAATTGGTTGCTAGGATGATTGACTGGCGTTGATTGACGGATGCGACCCCTCCTACCGTCGGGGTGACATACGGACTGGAGTGACAGACAGGTAAATCGGTTAGCCCTCTCACCACCTCACCACCTCACCACCTCACCACCTCACCACCTCACCACCTCACCACCTCACCACCTCACCACCTCACCACCTCACCACCTCACCACCTCACCACCTCACCACCTCACCACCTCACCCTCTCACCCTCTCACCCTCTCACCCTCTCACCACCTCACCCTCTCACCACCTCACCACCTCACCACCACACCCTCTCACCCTCTAATCAATCAAATCATTCTCCTTGACGAACGTCATAAATTCCTCCTCCATGAGGGCTCCCATTTTTTTACTGCCGAACGCATTCAGGTGTCCTTCGTCATAATAACCCAGTGTATCGTTGAAATAAGGGAGGGTTTTAGCTTGACTAAAATCAAACTGAAAATACAACACCTGATTGGGGTTTGCTTTAATGGCTTCGAGTACGTATTGGGGTTCTGAGGAATCCACCACTTGGATATCGTCGTCCTCTTCTGCGTAGATAAAATCGCGGGTTGCGCGAATGGGGTTTTGATCCAAGGTGGGGTAATCGCCCAAGATAACGAGGCGTTGATCTGGGGTCAACTCTTCAACCAAAGCGGTCAGTGCAGTTGCTAAAGAAGGAACTTCTTCCAACCAGGCACTGGCAACAAAAATGAGCTTACTCTTTTTCTTAATGGGTTCAAATGCACGGCGGAGTGCTATATATTGCTGATAGTCTGATTCGCTTTCAAAATCACCTCGTGCGATATTGGGAAAAATAGGGTACCGATCATTGGTCACCGACCAAAAGGAAAAGTGATTCTTCTTTCCTATTTCATCTAAAATTGCCTTGTATACTAGGGCATGGCTATCGCCAATGAGCACAATCGAATCTAAGGCTGGGGTTACTTCGCCATAGGGGCCTGCATTGACATAGGTATCATCGTGTGATTCCATGCCAAAAGTGGGGCTCGCATATACTTTGGGAATGGGAAATGCATACTGATTGATGCGGTAAATGCCCGCACCTGCCACTAGATAGAGTACGCCCAATCCGACAAATCGCGGTAGAAACACTCGGGTTGAATACGTGCGGTACCTCTTTTCTACATAGGTATAGGACAGCCAGGACAAGGCATACGTCAGGGCGGTAATGCCGATCATTTGCAAGACCGAAAATGTCGTTTCCATGGTGTAATACCGCACAAAAGCCATGATGGCCCAATGCCAAAGGTAAATAGCGTAGGACAATTCGCCCACATGCACCATCCAACGGGTACTAAACAACGCATTGACCTGGGTAGATGTAGTAAGCAGTAAGATTCCCGTACACAGGCAGGGAATAACCACCCATACCCCCGGAAAAAGCGTTTGTTCTGAAAATGCCATGCCACAGATGACAATACCCCCTAAGGCTATCCAAGCCATGCTATTTTGGTAGTTGCCCATCCACGCTTGTATAGTGGCTGCACGAAGGGCAAAAATGGTTCCGATTAAAAATTCGGGAATACGCGCAAGCAAAGAGAAATACATCTCACTTTGTTGATTGAGGTACAGACTGGCATAAAAAGAATACCCCAATAGCACAAGCACAAGTGCCATACAAACGGGAAACAGCAGTTGCCTGCGGATAAACAATAGAAACAAAGGCAAAAGCAAGTAAAACTGCATTTCAATGGAAAGTGTCCAAGTGTGTAGCAGTGGATTTTCTTGATTTGATGCTCCAAAATACGTATCGAGCTGCGCAAAGTAATTGTTGGAGTTAAAGAGTCCTGCCATCAACATACTGCTGCGCAAATGGAGTATATCTACCCAAATGTAGAGCATGGCACCTGCAAAACCAACAGCCGCCAAAAACAGCAGAAAAATAGGCATGATGCGCTTGATGCGCCCCAGGTAAAAATCAAAGAGATTGAAGGTTCCTTTTTCTTTTTTATCTAGGATGATACTGCTCACTAAAAAACCCGAAATGACAAAAAAGATATCTACCCCTATAAATCCACCCCCCAACCCCGACGGATGGAGGTGAAAAATAAAAACGAAGAGTACCGCTAAGGCACGTAATCCCTGAATGTCTTGTCTATACTGCATAGTGGTGTATCATAGGACTGCTTAATGCACAAATTATACTTGTATTTCATACGTTACTCCTCCGCTGTGAATACAAGCACGTAAATATAGGTTTTTTTGTTTTTTCGCTTTTTTGTTTTTTCGCTTTTTTGTTTTTTCGCTTTTTTGTTTTTTCGCTTTTTTGTTTTTTTGCTTTTTTGTGGGTTGACGGTTGTTTGTTGTTTGTTGTTGGTTGTTGGTTGTAGAGATTCTCAATCTTTAGAAGAATTTGGTTTTTTGTTTTTTTGCTTCTTTGCTTTTTTGAAGTGGTTGACGAGCGTTGAGTGACGGATGCGACCCCTCCTACCGTCGGGGTGACATACGGACTGGAGTGACAGACAGGTTAAGCGGTTAAACCCTCTCATCATCTCACCCACGCACAGTACCCACACTCGTCATGTCACCTCGACGCAGGAGAGGTCGCATCCTACGAGTCCTTGAAAGACGAGTGTTGATTGTTGATTGACGAGCGTTGAGTGTTGAGTGACGAGCGTTGATTGACGGATGCGACCCCTCCTACCGTCGGGGTGACATACGGACTGGAGTGACAGACAGGTTAATCGGTTAGACCCTCTCATCATCTCACCACCTCACCACCTCACCACCTCACCACCTCACCACCTCACCACCTCACCCTCTCACCACCAACAACAATCAACCAACCACCACCACCAACAATCAACTCTTTCCTTTTTTCCGTAACTTTGTGTAAATGAAGAATCATGCTTAGACACCAAGGTAAAAATCGCGCGTATTCACACAACCTCAAACTAGCGTCTGTACTCTCCTGTGTGGCGGGGATTGTCAATAGCGTTGGGGTTTTGGGGCTACATACTTTGACGACAAATGTTACGGGACATTTTGCTTTTTTTGCTGAAGAAATAGTAGAGGAAAATTACAACCGCGGAATTGTCTACCTTTTTTATACTTTTTTCTTTCTCTTGGGTTCTTTTGTGTCGAGTTTGATTATGGAATGGGTACTCAAACACAAGCCTGAAGTTTCTTATGTGATTCCCATTTTATTAGAGGTCTTGTTATTGGTTGGCTTGAGCTTGGTTGATATAGCCTTTCCTAATGCTCTATTGAAATACAGTGCCTTTACGGCTTTGGTGTTGCTGTTTTCTATGGGCGTACAGAATTCCCTCGTTACCCGAGTTTCCAGTGCCGTAGTGCGAACAACCCATCTAACGGGATTGTTTACTGATTTGGGAATTGTACTTTCTCAACTGTTCTTTTATAAAAACCGATCAGAACGCATTCGCCTGTTTCGCAGTATCTTCCTGATGTTAGCCATTATTAGCTGCTTCTTTATCGGCTGTGTTGCTGGCGGATTCTTATATCTCCACTTCCAATTCAAAACCCTTTTCTTAGGAGCTGCACTCTTGCTATTTGCCCTTTGGTATGATCAACTCTTAATGAGCTACTACTCCTTGAAACGCAAAATTCAAAAAGTAGAAATTTTTAATCGATAGCTGTTTTTTTGCTTTTTTGTTTTTTCGCTTCTTCGCTTTTTTGTAGAGATTCTCAATCTTTAGAATGTTTTGCTTTTTTGTTTTTTTGCTTTTTTGCTTTTTTGTTAACTCTTCTGATTAAAGAGCAATTTGCTATTCAGAAGATTTCCACCGATAATTGATAATTGATAATCGATAATTATTTCGTTTTTTTGCTTTTTCGTTTTTTTGCTTCTTCGTTTTTTTGTGGAGATTCTCAATCTTTAGAAAATTTACTCCTCTCCTCTTTCCCTTTTTGGGAGGTTTGTGCGTTGTGAAATCGTGAAACCGTAGAGATTCTCAATATTCAGAAAATTCCCACCTCTCTCTTCTCTCTTCTATCTTCTCTCCATTTTTGCTTTTTTGTGTAATTCTTTCGATTAAAGAGCAATTTGGCTATTCAGAAGATTTCCACCGATAAGTGATAACTGATAATCGATAACTATTTCGTTTTTTTGTGGAGATTCTCAATCTTTAGAAAATTTACTCTTTTCTTCTCTCTTCTCTCCTTTTTTCAAGTGGTTGACTGGCGTTGATTGACGGATGCGATTTATCTCACCAAGTTAATATTTGGAGTTCGATGAATCTTCGCTGCGCTACGATTTCTCCTATCGTCGGGGTGACATACGGACTGGAGTGACAGACAGGTTAATCGGTTAAACCCTCTCATCATCTCACCCACGCACAGTACCCACACTCGTCATGTCACCTCGACGCAGGAGAGGTCGCATCCTACGAGTCCTTGAAAGACGAGTGTTGAGTGTTGATTGACGAGCGTTGATTGTTGATTGACGGATGCGACCCCTCCTACCGTCGGGGTGACATACGGACAGGAGTGACAGACAGGTTAATCGGTTAGACCCTCTCATCATCTCACCACCTCACCCTCTCACCACCAACAACAATCAACCAACAACCAACAACGAACAACGAACAACAAACAACAATTCCCCTTAATCTTCTACTAAATTTTTGACATGAGGTAAAAAGATTGCGCGAATTGCAAAGATCTCGCGAATTTCGTCTGCTTGTAGGGTTAAACTTTCAAAGGCGGCATTGTCGCTAACAAACAGCAATTCACCACTCTCCATCATGCGTTTAAAGCGATAGCACAAAATACCGCGATTTTCTACCACCAATACATAAATGTGCCAAGGTTTTATTGCTGCTACATCAATTTTCATTGACAAGACGTAAGAACTAACCTTGATGGTTGGATGCATATTTTCCACTCCTAATTGAAATCCTATGCTGACCTCTTCTTCTGTTGGAAAAATACAGACTGGCGAAGTAGCTAAGGATTTTTCTGAATTGATAAAATACTCAATCTGGTGATCGACCGAAATCATTTTTACAATGCGATCATCTAGTGCTCCTTTATAAACCGTATTGGGATGTACTAAAAACAACTCATTCAAGTCAATTTTGTATTGCTTGCAAACCTCAATTACTTTGTCATAACGCAAAGTCTCTCTTACTTTCCAAGAGGATAATGTATTGGGCTTGATGTTCAACAAATTGGCTAACTCCAAATCTGTTTTAAAACCCAATAATTGCTTTAATCTTACGATAACGTCGTTTGCATCTAACATAGTTTCACCTATTAATAATTAAACAAGTATAAATCAAGGCCATAAGATTAAATGTTAATATTTTTACTTCATACTAACTCAAACCCTTGCAAATAAAGGAAAATACAAAATTATAGACGATACATTTCCCTAATAACTGAAATAATTTAAAATAAATAAACTTATTACAGTAAATTAACACTTGACTTATACTGTTAAAAGTACAAAAAAATCGCAAATAATAGTTTTTTATAAAGAGAAAATTCACAAAAAGAGTATTATTATTTTTATAGCCCTGCAGCATGCGATTTTTCCAAACGAAAGAACGAAGAATAAAAGGATCAACAACACAAAGGGTTCAGCTGGTTGTTATCCAAACAAAAACTCAAATACCTTCAACACGCCAGGCACGGGAATTTGGTGCTGGATATATTCTTCTTTGGTAAAATACTGTACGCCTCCAATTTCGTTGGCGATGGTGATGGTGTCATTGTCCAATTCGTATTTGTAGCAATCTTGTTGCATGAGGATATTCTTTTTTTCCCCATAAGCAGGTGCAACGATATGCGTCAAGTACGAAAGTCGATCCGGTTGCAAAACGAGAGACAGCTCTTCTTCAATTTCGCGTTTCAAGGCTTCTTGACTATCTTCTTGCGCGTCAATTTTACCACCTGGAAGATACCAAGCTTGTTTGTTTTTACTAAAGGCTAGTAACAATTGATTTTCTTTTACACAGACCAATCCTGCGGTGGGCAAATCCACCCAAGGTTGATTGATTACCGTTAAGTAGTAGGCAACTGTATTTTTGCTTGGTGAAGGTATTTTCGACTGTTTTGCTCCCCATGGTGCATACCAGGATGCCAGCTTAGGAGTTGTAAGAACCGTTAAGTACTTAAAACCTGCCTCGCTTGCTTTTTCTTGAATGGCAATTCGGAATAGCGATTTTGGGTGTTGGAGGTTTTCTATCCCCACTTCTTGCTCCTGGTCCGAAGGCAAATAGTACACCTGAGTTAACTGGGTTTCATAAGAGGGGGAAGAAAAGGCAAAACACCCGTGGAGTTGTCCGTCAACAAAAAATAAATAGAAGTGTTTTTGTTCAATCAATTGGCAGATCACTTCGTTTTGTTCCTTATTTTCACCTTGAGTTGTGTCGCAGAAAGGCACTGCCAATGGGAGAAAGTCTTGAATCAAATTGATCTCTTGAGCAGTAGCTTGTATGGTTTGTGTTTGAATAAATGAAGGCATGAGGCGTAGATTTTAGTATCGCAGGTTATAAAACCCCGAAAATAAAAAGAAAAAGCAGGACAACAACACATCCTGCTTTTTCTTTTTCACAACTTTTTTTTTGTACTAAAAACAGCTTGTTTTCGTACTTGTTTTTAACTTATAAAGTAGAAGGTACTATTTCGAAACAACAAACAATTAAACAGAACTCCTATTCTCTTCTTTTAAATTAAAAACCTGAAATTCACTCCTTTTGCTTTTCCTTATCCTCTTTTCTGCCTTACTAAAAAAAAGGACAATTCGACGCAGTAATGAACTTCTACTCATTTATTTAATTCCCCAACAAAGGAAATAACAATCTGCGTAATAAACAAGAAAAAAATACAAGGTTCGACTTTTTTAGTTTTAATTTAATAGTATAAAAAAAACAGATGAAATAATTCTTTCTCTATCCTCATAATATTAGATATAACACAATAAAAACAAAAAATAAGTATTCTTTCGATAACTTTCTTTGATGTAAATTACACTCTACTTGAGTTTTTCGTACTATTTTCGGTGTAATTATCGTCAAATTGAAGGTAAATAGTAGTAAAACTACTCGAATTTCAGTTTTACTCGTTTACTCCTTTGCTGACAAATTGCTCTTTGTCTCAGGTTGATGTTCATCCAGTAGTTGTTCTCCCCAAGCGTTGAGTTGTTTTAACACTTCAACGAGTTGTATTCCCAGTGGCGTTAAGGTATATTCCACTCGAGGGGGTACTTCGTCAAAGCGTACCTTGTGTAAAATACTCGCTTCTTCTAGTTCTTTGAGCTGTTGATTGAGCACACGACGATCTACGGTCGCAATTCCCCTCAAAAACTCACTTGGTCTTTTTTCTCCTTCATTAATACGCCAAATAATTGGAACTTTCCATTTTCCACTAATGGCTTTTACGGCATATTCTAGCGGACAGATTTTATCTGCGATAACTTGTTTCTGCATAGCTTTCACTCTCTTGTTTACAAAGATGCTATTAAAAAATTAAAAGGCAGGTGTTCTCCCCCTTATAGTTTTGCTAAAATCACAGAATCAAAGGCTACTTTACCCGTAAAACGCGATGTTAACCCCTATTTTTCATTACACTATTCTCTTTACAGAGAATTAATACACTCCTATTCTTGCATATAAAATAAGAAAAGGATTATATTCCATTATTTAACATTCTTTTTTACTAAATTATACAAAATAAAAGGGATACCTATTTTCATTTAAAAATTAATTCTCTACATTTATCACTTATTTAACCTTATAAATACACAATACAGATGAAAAAAATTACAATGAGCCTATTGGCTATTTTCGCTTTCAGTGGAGCTGCATTAGCACAAACACCAGACATTAAGTTAGGAGCAAAAGCAGGTTTAAACGTTGCTAACCTTTCTGGTGCTGATGATACAAAAGCTAAAATGGGATTCCACGTGGGAGCTTTAGCAGAGATCTTTATCAACGAAAAATTCGCAGTTCAACCTGAGATTTTATACTCATCACAAGGAGCAAAAGGCAAAGGGGAAGGCAATGTAAAATTTGACCTAGACTATATCAATATTCCAATCATGGCAAAATATTACGTTATGGAAGGTTTAAGTGTACAAGCAGGTCCACAAATTGGATTTGTTGTTAAAGCTGAAGCTGGAGGAATTGACGTAAAAGATGGAGTAAATACAGTAGATTTTGGTTTAAACCTTGGAGCAGGTTATGAATTGCCAATGGGTGTATTTGCTGATTTGCGTTATGATTTAGGTTTCAATAAAGTGTACAAAGAAGGTAAATCAATTAAAAACGGTGTATTCCAACTTTCAGTAGGATACAAATTTTAAGCACAATACAAACACACAAATTTTTACTAAAAGCGCTTGAGCAATCTCAAGCGCTTTTTTTATGCCTATTCTCCTCTAGTTATCATCTCCTCACAGGAGTGGTGTACGCACAAAGAGCGGAACTCCCCCAATAAATGCCTTGCCTGGGCATTTATTGGGGGAGTTCCTTCTGTAGGAGGATAGACGTAAAAATAAATGAAAATGAAAGAGGGTGGCCTTTTGGACCACCCTCGTTTTTTTTATTATTCTTTCACTACAAATCGAACTGATTGGTGTTTGCCTTCTATTTTGAGTACCAAAACATAGCTTCCTACCGTCAGGTTGAGTGGTAAGTCAAGGACAGAAAGTGGTTCTTTTAAGTTGCCTTTCATTATAAATTGGCCTACCGTGTTGTATACGGCGTATTCTGTTGTTTTAAATTCCTCCACCGCTTCTTCAAATTGAACGTAAAGCGATTGAGTTTTTTGCACCGGATTTGGATACACGCGTAGGGTCTTCTTGCTTTTCAGCTGTATTCCCATCGGACAAGTAGTCAATACTTTGCCATTAGCCGTGTACAGTACCGCGTAATATTCCGCTTGAGGATCTAGTTTATCTTCTAGGGTAGGTCCTGCTGAAAAGGCTTGCGCATCCGCGATTTTCTGTCCGTTTTTATACCATTCATATCGGGAGAACTTATAACCTCCGTTGGTTTGTGGGTTGTTGTTGACAAAGACCACATTGTCGTATTTCTGCATTAAAATCCCTTCCCAAGGCAGGCGTTTCTCTACAATCACTTTATAGGTCTGGCGGTGTTTTCCATCGGCTGAAATTACCTCAATATCCTGTTCATACCTACCGTAATCTGGGGTTGGCAATACAATCACATTAGACGGAAGTACTTTAGCTCCTAGTTGAGTGGTTATTTTTATTTCAACAACATCGCTTTTAGCGCCATCACATCCGATAACTACTAGGGTATTCCTTGACGGTTTTTCATAACGGGCGCCATCTACCTCTAACAGCCAAATGCTGCTGTCTTTGCTTTGCACCAGTAATGTACGCGTGATCGACGGTGCCGCGCGATAATTGCCATTTCCGCTTTGATGGGCTGTAATTTCTACTACACCTGGGGTGAGTACCTGCACTTGTCCGGCTGCGCTTATCGTTACGGGTTCATGTTCTATGTACTGATAGGTATAGGTCACGGCTAATCCTGAAGAGGCAATGGCGTTTAGCGCAAACGATGCGGTATCCTCTAAAACAAGAGGAGAAGCCAAATCAAAGTGAATAGCTTGTTCCGCTTGTGTGATTTGAAGCGTAGCACTAAGCGTTAATACCTCGTAATTACTGCCGTAATCAACCGTAGCGGTAACCGAGTAAATGCCTACATTCACTTGATGATTTCCTGTATAGCGAACCGTTGCTCCTGCTTGTATGTCGCCTTCTATCGCTAGGGATTTGGAGGTTCCATCGTAGGCAAAGGTTTTATTTCTCAATTGGAGTCCCGTGATTTTTGCAGGAGTAATTTCAAAATCACTGCCTGTAAAACGCGTCAACTGATAGTTGGCATTGGCTTGAAGTGTACCTTGTGTAATGGCATACACGCCAACCTCTTCTCCCGCCACACGTTCTAAACGACCGCTGAATACGGCAATCGCACGATCGCCATTGACTAATCCCGTGGCCGCATAGCTCAAGACTGGATCGGCAGTGCCATAGGCTTTTCGCTGTCCTGCATGGACCACTACCTCAACAGAAGCTGGGGTAATTGTAAAGTGCGCTGGAGCAAGGGTTAGAGTATAATTCGCTGTGCTAGTAAGCGTCCCCATCTGATAGCCATAGCGTCCGACATGTTCTCCCCCTTGACGGCTCAATACGCCCGTCACCACAGCTGGAGTATCTCCGCGGGTTAATCCAGAGATGGTATACCTATAGGTTGGGTTTGCACTGCCGTACACCTTGGTTTGTTCCGCATCCGGAACAATAGTCAACGGTGCTGCTGTAATTTCATAATCCGCTGATACAAAGTGAATATCATAATTTATCCCTGCAGCTAAAGTGCCTTGGGTGATGGCATATAGCCCCACCGACTCCCCTGCTTGTCGCGCTAAAGCCCCTGCCAGTAAGGAATGATTATCTCCTGCCTTAAAGCCCGTTACACGGTAAGTGAATACTCCATCGGCACTGCCATACATTTTGCGTTGTCCTTGATGTACAACTACTTCTAGGGTTGCTTTGTTTATTTGTACGTCAATGCGTTGACGGTCGCTCTCACAACCTGCGGTTGTGATTTGACTTACCCAATAGGTTTGAGTACCAATAGCCGTTGTCGTTGGCGTTGGTGCAGTGGTCATTCCTTGTCCTCCTGTTGCAGCAGCATACCACAAGAGTGTATTTCCACCTTGTGTTGTTGCTGTTAAAGGAAGCGCTGTATCTCCATAGGTATACACCACAGGGGTATCGACCTGAGGCAAAAGTACCTTAGCAGGTTGGGTAATCGTAAAATCTTTCGTTGTTGTACAGCCATGGCCATCGGTAATGGTTACCGTATAGGTTCCCTTAACTAAGCCTGTAGCTTCATTTGTCGTTGATGCAACGCCCTGATTCCAAGCGTAGGTGTACGGTGCTGTTCCACCTGTGACTTCCACTTTGGCCGAGCCGTTCGCTTCGCCATAGCAAACCACATTGGTTTGACTTGGCGTAACCACTAAAGCAGTTGGTTGGGTAATCGTAAAATCTTTCGTTGTTGTACAGCCATGGCCATCGGTAATGGTTACCGTATAGGTTCCCTTAACTAAGCCTGTAGCTTCATTTGTCGTTGATGCAACGCCCTGATTCCAAGCGTAGGTGTACGGTGCTGTTCCACCTGTGACTTCCACTTTGGCCGAGCCGTTCGCTTCGCCATAGCAAATCACATTGGTTTGACTTGGCGTAACCACTAAAGCAGTTGGTTGGGTTATCGTAAAAGGTTGAGTAATCTCACAGCCTTTATCATCGGTAATGGTTACCGTATAAGTACCTGCAACTAAATTGGTTGCTTCATTCGTTGTTGATGCAACGCCCTGATTCCAAGCGTAAGTGTACGGTGCTGTTCCACCTGTAACTTCCACTTTGGCCGAGCCGTTCGCTTCGCCATAGCAAATCACATTGGTTTGACTTGGCGTAACCACTAAAGCAGTTGGTTGGGTAATCGTAAAAGCATGAGCAATCTCACAGCCTTTATCATCGGTAATAGTTACCGTATAAGTACCTGAAACTAAATTGGTTGCTTCATTTGTTGTTGATGCAACGCCCTGATCCCAAGCGTAGGTGTATGGTGCTGTTCCACCTGTAACTTCCACTTTGGCCGAGCCGTTCGCTTCGCCATAGCAAATCACATTGGTTTGAGCTGGTTGAACAACTAAAGCAGTTGGTTGGCTAATCGTAAAAGCATGAGCAATCTCACAGCCTTTATCATCGGTAATGGTTACCGTATAAGTACCTACAGTTAAGCCTGTAGCCTCATTGGTTGTAGATGCAATGCCCTGATTCCAAGCGTAGGTGTACGGTGCTGTTCCACCTGTAACTTCCACTTTGGCCGATCCGTTCGCTTCCCCATAGCAAATCACATTGGTTTGACTTGGTGTTGCCTCTAAAGCAGTTGGTTGGCTAATCGTAAAAGCATGAGCAATCTCACAGCCTTTATCATCGGTAATGGTTACCGTATAAGTACCTGCAACTAAATTGGTTGCTTCATTCGTTGTTGATGTAACGCCATTGTCCCAGGTATAGGTGTACGGTGCTGTTCCACCTGTAACTTCCACTTTGGCCGAGCCGTTCGCTTCGCCATAGCAAATCACATTGGTTTGACTTGGCGTAACCACTAAAGCAGTTGGTTGGCTAATCGTAAAAGTTTGCGCAATCTCACAGCCTTTATCATCGGTAATGGTTACCGTATAAGTACCTGCAACTAAATTGGTTGCTTCATTCGTTGTTGATGCAACGCCCTGATTCCAAGCGTAAGTGTACGGTGCTGTTCCTCCGGTTACAGTCACCGTTGCGGATCCAGTTGCTTCTCCAAAACACAAAACCGAATGAGGAAGTACGGTAGCGGTAATCGTACATTGACTCTCATAAGCTCCAATATCAATATTCTCCCCAACTAAACGCGGATTACCTGCTAAATCTTGATCTGTAGTAAGAGTGGGATTAGCGTCTCTATACAACGCATTATCCCCTTGATTGATCAACGGACTAGTGGGGTTTAAACGATAATCCCCTTGGGCAGGATCGACAAAGAGATCTGTTATTGCTTGGCCAGTATCCATTATGTTTCCATTTCCAGCAATTGTATGCCCTTGCACTAAACTGTGTTTATACTCGAGCTTATTCCCTGTTGGGATATTGTTTTGATTAGTCCCTACTAGCCAATCAGTTCCACGAAATGGAGTGCCATCTGTTGCTTGATTGCCGAATATAATACTGTTGTGTACCTTTAGGGTGTTATTACCTCCACCATTATAGTAGATGCTATACGGCCCCTTGTTACCTATAAAAGTAGCATTGAGTAGGGTTAGCGTAGACGTATCAACTGCGTTTAAATAAATACCACTTCCCTTCCCATCTGCATGATTACCACTTATCCTGGAATTTGTCAACGCAATAGAAGAGGAAGAAGATACAATACAAATCCCTCCTCCTTTGTCACCTGCATGATTACTGCTTATATTGGAATTCGTCAACGTAATAGCAAGAGAATTAGAAAGAACATAAATCCCTCCACCTTTAGCTGCCTCATTATTACTTATCGTAGAATTTGTCAATGCGATAGAAGAAGAAGAAGAAGAAGAAGGAGTATAATAAATCCCTCCACCTTTAGCTGCCTCATTATTACTTATCGTGGAATTCGTCAACGCAATAGAAGAAGAAGCATAAATCCCTCCTCCGTCAACTCTATAATCAATGCTATCATTTATTGATAACAAACCTAAACCATTGGCATTTCCTCGGGTGATGGTGAAACCATCCAGCTTAAGTTTAGTATTATTTTCACTAGCCGCTACAACCACGTGATAGGCATTGTTTGCAATATCATCATCTTGCCCTAAATCACCACTCAAGATCGTTGCATGGGTCGTGTTTGTCAAATTGCGTTGATCTAAACTAGTTTCATCTCCTGCAAAGCCCCCGTATAAGTCCACGTGATCCACCATCAAAAAGGTAACATCACGATCTGTTGCTGAAACGGCAAAAGTAACGGGATGATAGCTGGGGTAATACGTTCCCTTAGCTACCCATATTTGCAAAGGTGCTGCTGCTGAAAAATCAGCTTTATGTTCCTGCGCCCAATACAAAGCATCCGCTAGCTCGCCTACGGCATTGTTCCAGGAACTACCGTTACCTGTTGCGCCTTTTTTAACGTAGAGCACATTTGCGGTTGGGCTAAAACTAAAGGACTGATTTTCATAAGCTCCAATATCCACTCGATAATCAATCAAACGCGGATACCCCGCCAAATCTTGATCTGTAGTAAGATTGAGATTAGCGCCTCTATACAGCTCATTATCCCCTTGATTGATCAACGGACTAGTGGATTTTAAGCGATAATCCCCTTGGGTAGGATCGACAAAGAGATCCGCAACTGCCTGGCCGGTATCCGCAATATTTCCATTTTCAGCCGTTGTATATCCTTGCACTAAACTGTATTGGTATTCAAGTCTATTCCCTGTTGGGATATTATTTTGATTCCCCCCCCCTAACCAACTAGTACCACGAAGCAGGGCACCATCTGTTGCTTGATTGTCGAATATAATACTGTTGTGTACCTTTAGGGTGTTAGCACTTCCCCAATTATAATAGATACTATTTGGCCCTCTATTGCCTACAAGGGTAGCATTGAGTAGCGTTAAGGTAGAAGAACTTCCTGGCGAAAAATATAGACCACTTCCTACTACTCCTGAATTATCACTTAGGCTGGAATTCGTCAACGTAATAGAAGAAGAAGTAGTAGAAGTAGAAAAAGCATAAATCCCTCCACCTTTAACTGCCTCATTATTACTTATTGTGGAATTCGCCAACGTAATAGAATAATAAGAAGAAGAAGAATAAATCCCGCCTCCATCCCGATCTGCCTTATTATTACTTATCATGGAATTCGTCAACACGATAGAAGAAGAAGAAGAAGAAGAAGAAGAAGAAGAAAAAGCATAAATCCCTCCTCCATTAGCTGCCTTATTATTACTTATCGTGGAATTCGTTAACGTAATAGAATAATAAGAAGAAGAAAAAGAAATACCTCCTCCTCTAGTATCTGCATGATTACCGCTTATTGTGGAATTCGTTAACACAATAGAAGAAGTAGAAGAAGAAGAAGAAGAAGAAGAAGAAAAAATTCCACCTCCATAATCTCTATAAACAACGCTATTATTTATTCGGAACAAACCTGAACCATTGGCATTGCCCTGGGTGATGGTGAAACCATTCAGCTTCAATTCAACCTCATTTGCACTAGCCGCTACGACCACGTGATAGGCATTGTTTGAAACATCATCGTCTTGGCCTAAATCACCACTCAAGATGGTCTCATTGTCCGTGGTATCCAAATTGCGTTCGTCTAAACTCGTTTCATTCCCTGCAAACCCTCCGTATACGTCCACGTGATCCACCATAAAAAAGGTGACATCGCGATCTGTTGTTGAAGCGGCAAAAGTAACCGGATGATACAGGGGGTAATATATTCCCTTGGCTACCCATATTTGCAAAGGTGCTGCTGCTGAAAAATCAGCTTTATGTGCATGCGCCCAATGCAAAGCATCGGCTAACTCCCCTACGGCATTGTTCCAAGAACTACCATTACCGGTTGCGCCTTTTTTGACGTAGAGCACATTTGCTGTTGGGCTAAAACTAAAGGACTGATATTCATAGGCTCCAATATCAATTCGATTGTCAAATAAACGCGGATTACCTGCCAAATCTTGATCTGTAGTAAGAGTGGGATTAGCGTCTCTATACAACGCATTATTCCCTTGATTGATCAACGGACTAGTGGATTTTAAGCGATAATCCCCTTGGGTAGGATCGACAAAGAGATCTGTTACTGCTTGATTGGTATCTGTTATGTTGCTATTTCCAGTAGCCGTATGCCCTTGCACTAAACTGTATTGGTACTCAAGCTTATTCCCTGTTGGGATATTACTTGGATTTTTCCCTCCTAGCCAATCAGTTCCTCGAAGTGGAGTACCATCGGTTGCTTGATTGTCGAATATAATGCTGTTGTGTACTTTTAGTGTGTTATTACCTCCACTATTATAGTAGATGCTATTCGGCCCCTTGTTACCTACAAAAGTAGCGTTAAGTAGTGTTAGCGTAGAAGAAGAAGTATTAGAAAAAGCATAAATCCCTCCTCCACTAGCATTTGCATAATTACCATTTATCCTGGAATTCGTCAACGTAATAGAAGAAGAAGAATAAGGAGAAAAAGAAGAAGAAGCATAAATCCCTCCTCCATCCCTATCTGCCTTATTATCGCTTAGGCTGGAATTCGTCAACGTAATAGAAGAAGTAGTAGAAGAAGAAGAAAAAATCCCTCCTCCTCTATTTGCCTTATTATTACTTATCCTGGAATTCGTCAACACGATAGAAAAAGAAGAAGAAAAAGAAAAAGCAGAAATCCCTCCTCCATTATCTGCCTTATTATTACTTATCCTGGAATTCATCAACACGATAGAAGAAGAAGAAAAAGCATAAATCCCTCCTCCATAATTTCTATGAACAGCTCTATTATTTATTTGTAACGAATTTTGACCATTGGCATTGCCCTGGGTGATGGTGAAACCATCCAGCTTAAATTCAACTTCATTTTCATTAGCCGCTACCACCACGTGATAGGCATTGTTTGAAACATCCTCATCTAGACCTAAATCACCACTCAAGATCGTCTCATGGGTCGTGTTTGCAAAATTGCGTTGATCTAAACTCGTTTCATTCCCTGCAAAGTTCCCATATAAGTTCACGTGATCCACCATAAAAAAGGTGACATCGCGATCTGTTGTTGAAGCGGCAAAAGTAACAGGGTGGTACAAGGGATAATACGTTCCCTTAGCTACCCATATTTGCAGAGGTGCTGCTGCTGAAAAATCAGCTTTATGTGCATGCGCCCAATGCAAAGCATCTGCTAGCTCGCCTACGGCATTGTTCCAAGAACTACCATTACCTGTTGCGCCTTTTTTGACGTAGAGCACATTTGCTGTTGGGGTAAAGGTAAAAGGTGGTGTTGTGGTTTGCGCCCATCCTGATAGAGCGGTATAAACCGTAAACATAAAAAGTAGGATTAATTGAGTCCCCTTTTTGCATTTTAGAGCAAATATAAAATTCATAGTAACTATTCGTTATCTTCTTTAACAAGGAGGATTGAAAATCTTTTAAATACAAAAACACGAATAAAAAGGGGAGGACATTTCACTCCTTTTTACTCGTATTTACTTTTTTTTAACATATAAACCATCCGAAGATAGCTCTTTACCTTATAAAAAAGTCTAAAGAGAGGGTGGACAAAAGAGGGACATCTTACAAAAAAAAGAATAATCAACTGTATTTCAGTAAAATACAAAAACAGCTTTACCGCGAATACCAGATGAACAACGCCTCTACCCAACCTCTTTTAGGGTTAAAATTGAATTAAAATAGGCTATTTACCTCTTGCCAAGGCACACAAAATCCAGGCGTATCAATTAAATAAAGCCTAACACAAAGGGATTGTGTTTTCTAATTTGGCTTTAATCGTGTCTTCTCGGGTTGAGTTCACTATCTTCGATATAATGCCAACGCAAGGCAAACAGAATAACGCCAATAAAATTTCGAGCCCCTGTTTTTTGCATCAGTTTTTCTTTGTATTTCTCAATCGTACGCGTGCTCAGATGAAGTAAATCTGCAATTTGTTTGACGTTGTATTGCATGGCGTACAATCGAATAATTTCGATTTCTCTTGGGGATAAAATAATTGCTGGACTTGTTTGCAGGTCTTCTATTCGCTCTATTACTTGGCGAATTCGTCGATCGTAATACACACCTCCTTTATACACGCAAAGAATAGCCCTTTTAAGTTTTGAAAAAGCCATGTTCTTGGTTAAATAGCCTGCGACATTATAATGCAGCATGCGCTTGATGCTGTACACATCGAAGGAGCGACTCAGTACCACAATTTTAACCCATGGATGGTGCTTTACTACTAGACCCGCTACTTGATACCCATCCATACTAGTCAGTTGGATAGCTAAAAATACAATATCTACCTGAACGCTTTTTAGCGCTTCTAGCAACGTTACTCCATTGGAACATTGCAATACAACTTCTACCTCATCTAGCTCTGCTAGTAGCAAGCTAAAACTCGTTCTAAAAAGTGTATGACTATCTACTATGCCAACTCGAATCATGATGACCTCTTATTAATTGTTTACACGAATAGACTATTTTGCATATAGCTCATGCCCTTACTTAACTTGATTGGCCTGAACCTTAGTTTTTTTGGAAATAAACAGCGTGAAAAAAAAATGTGATTGGTTCGAATGCAAAACTAGAACTCCCTAATCAACACAACAAGAATACTGCCAATATCCGATTGGTTTCTAGCAATATAGAATGTTATCTTAAGCTAAAATCCTCCATAATTAGCTATAGAACTAAGTTTTTTATCCGGTAGATTAGGTGTAAAATAAAGCTGAAAAACGACTGTTTTCAAGGCGTTTGCCTTTTCTTTTAAATAGGTACTTTGACTAATAAGGTGCTTAAAATACCACAAGGAAGTAAAATGAAAAAAGAACAGGAACTAGCAACGAAATAAACAGTTGTCTTGGCTAGCCTTTGGAATATTTATTTTTATACTCTAGTGGAGTTAATCCCGTATGTCTTTTAAAAAATGTAGATAAGTGATTGGACTCCTTAAAACCCAATTGATAAGAAATCACATTTACAGGTGCATCTTTATACAATAAATAGCGAATAATTTCCATAACCATTCGATTGCTAATCCATTTATAAGGAGTTGTCTTTTCTATTTTCTGAAATGCATACTCAACGGTTCTCAACCCCAGATTTAATTCCTCCGCATACATTTTTACACTATAGCGCTTATTCAAGTTTTTATTCACATAATCCTTAAATTTTGATACTAGTAATTTTTCATGTGAAACCGTAAGCTTCTCCTCAATTTCTGTTTGATTTAACGATTGTTCTAGAAAAATCAGCACATTAAATAGGTAATTATTGAGCACGTATCGCTGTTTGGGATAATAGGGCTTCGTCAATTCTTTTTTGATAATATCAAACAAAAAAACTAATTCTTCAAAATGATAACTTACGTCAATACGCTTACTCCCTCCCAATTGTTTGAATAAAATAGAAGTGTATAAAAATTGAAAATGCATTTCATCAATACAAAAAAAATCATCGGTAAAAAGCAGCATCTTTCCTTTGTATTTTATTGGTTCTTTCCATCCAACAACCTGATTTTTAAAGAGAATCAAAACTTCTTTAGACAAAATCTCTATGGAGTTAAAATCAACATCTAAAAAACCTTCTCCTTCAGTAACCAAATAAATACTAAAAACACTGTGCTCGCGAAAAGCAAATATAAGATCTTGTCTTAGCTCCAAAACGCTATCCAAATTTTCACAATTTAGATAAAGTCTATTAGAGGGCCGATGGATAACCGGCTCTAATGGTATTTTCATAGTTATTTGTGTCTTTCTTCGTTAACTCCTTCTATCTCGGCTTTAATTGGAAAAAACAAAACAAAATAAAATTGGCATTATAATCAGGACATAAACCCGAATTTAAAATACACATACACGCATAATATAAAAATAATGCAATAAATCGAAAAAATAACACCTACTTACAAACAAACAGTTATTTTTTTTAATCAAAACCATAAACAACAAGGTAAAAGGTTATTTTTACTTTAATTATTTTAACTAAAATTATATAAATAAAAATACCTATGCGATTTAAAATACGCCCCCAAAATAGCGTGTATTTATAGTTCTTTTCATAAAAAAATAAACCAACTCCAAACAAAAAGCACTCCAGAAATAGAGTGCTTTGAAAAGGGATTTTCTGCTTCATTTTAAACCCTACAGTAGGATTTTTCTAAAAAAATTAATTTTGTTGTTTTGTTGTTTTGTCTTTTCACAAAAAGAATAAAGCCACTTAGTCCTTAAGACTCAAAAGATAAAACTTACATTAAATTGCTTTAATGCGATAGTCCCCACTAACTCCTTATCTCTTGTGTGGCTTTATTTGTATTACACCTCCTGTCAATGGTAGCATCGGATCAACGGATGAATACAAACAGCATCATCATCGATGTTGTTTAGACAAATATACAGGGGGGCTCTTTTATACTGGTATCGATTGACGAATATAAAAGAGAGATAACCACAAAGGAAACGCGAAAAATGAAGTGCATAACTATACACAAGCGAAAGAATGGGGCTGTAGATATCCCCCTTTTTGTGAAAAAATATCCCGAAAAGTAGTGAGGGTTTTTTTTTGTACTTTTCGCAACTTGCCAACGTAAACTAGTACGTATAAAAAATGGAGAACACGACAACTCATATCATGAAAACTATTGAGGCTGACCTCAATCAATATTATGGAAACGCTTTTATTTATCCTGTTCCCACTTGGGCAGTCTTACATACAATGCCGGAATTGCTTTATCTTTTGCCGATTTATGGAGAAGAAGGAATCAAAATTGCGAAACAGCAGGTTAATTTCACTGTCGACTTTTCTGACTATTCTTCTGTTGTACAGTATGCTGATTTTCTCTTTCAACAGATGGATACCGCGTATGAGATTATTGCTTATGTCGTTTTTTACCACCAGAATTTACGCATCGACAAACATCCGAATTATCTTCAAGAATTAACCGCACAAGAACAAGCGGAACAACAATCATTTAACGACAGTCAACCTAAATTTAATATTTCCGTTCGTTTTTTCAATCGCGATTTAGGTGCTATCGACGATCTTTTACACTGGAAATAAACAGGTTACTTTTTATATTTTCGTTGAAGTACAACTAAACTCGATCTAATTCGAACATCTTTTCCATTTGTCTTTTTTTCATCCAAGGGGGTAAAAGGCGAAAAGCGGTATTGCGCAGGACAACAAGCAAGGGATTTCGCCACTGTGCTATTTTTCCCAAAGCCCAACTATCTCGAACAATAGCATGTGCCTTTTTCTTTCGAATAGCCGGATATCGTTGCAGTGCTTCTTCTAGTGAATAGTGCTCGAGTAGTTTACTGATTACATACACATCTTCTATGGCCTGACAAGCTCCTTGCCCCAAATTGGGTGTTGTCGCGTGTGCAGCATCGCCTATCAAACAGGCTTTTTCTTTCTGCCATGTGTCAAAAGGTGTAAGGTCGTATAATTTATCTCGGTGAATAAGTTGCGGTGGCGTTTGTAAGATCATTTGCTTTACCCAAGTGGGACAATCCTCCAAATAGTTTGCTAGGGTTGTATGTTCGCAGTATAAATCTTCGTCTATTAGGAAGTACCAATACAGCTGACCATCGGCTAATTTCACAAAGCCCAAGCGCTTGCCCTTTCCCCAACTTTCTACCGCTACATGTTCATACTCCGCAGGCATCTTAAAAGGGACTACCCCGCGCCAACACACTTGATGTGCATCGCGCAAGGTGTGATTGCCAAACAGCAATTCCCTTACTTGAGAGCGCAATCCATCTGCCCCAAATACAAACTCATGATGCGCCACTGTATCATCTGTAAAACGAAGTTCATACCTTCCGTCATCTCCCCTTGTAATATTCTGCAAACGCTTATTCAACCGCAGGTGTTCTTCTCCCACAGCTTCTACTAAAATGCGATGTAAAACACTGCGGTGAATAGCGATATTGGCCAATTGATATTTTTGTTCAAAACGGGCCAGTGATGTTTGGTCCAAAACCTGTAATTGCATGTCAGTCAGCATCACTGTGGAAATGCGAACCCCTGCATTAGTCAGTTGGCTGGAAATACCCAAATGACGATAGACTTGCATGGCGTTATTGGCAATGGCAATTCCCGCACCTACAGGTTTAATTTGAGCCGTTGCTTCATAAACAACAAAGGAAATACCTGCTTTTTTTAGGGCGATTGCCAAGGTTAATCCGCCAATTCCTGCACCAATAATAGCTACTTGCATCTTGTCATTTCTAATTTTGTTTTACCCTTCAAAGATAAAGGGATTTTTACAGCTGGTTACCCTTAAACCACGTACAATTTACGCGCTGATTGAAGATACTCTTTGGTGTGCTTTTCCCTTTATGGGGTACAAACCTCCTCTACCCGTTTAGCGTGCGCAATGCTTTTTTCACAATATAAGCAGTTGCTTTTGTATCGCTTTCCTCTAGCCAAGTAGCCGCTATGTTTCGCACAAAATCAGGTTGTGTTTTACTAGCGTCATTCAACCAATTGCCTACACTATCCTGAACGTACTTAACGGGGTCATTGCGCAAATTTTCCAACAGCGGTAAAGCCAAGGCTGGTGTTGCTTTGAGTGCTTCAATATGCGCGCACCAAACGCCTCTAGGACGCGTTGATTCCGTTGCAAAACGACGAATATTCGCATCGACGTGCAACGTCCAAGGTTCTAGTACCGTCAAACTAAGGGCAAGATTATCAATAATCGTTGGACGCACGGCCATCCAAGCCGTTTCACGCACGCCAAAATGGGTATCCGCAGCAAATACCTGAATTGCATTTAACTGCTCACTAGGGCTCCAATTTGCATTTCCTCCAACCATATACGTCGCCCAACAACGCGGCATATCCGCTGGGTGTTGGCTCAAAAATTGAAAAAGTTCCCTATCGTCTGCTTTTATTGCTTCAGCCAATAAAGTCTGTCCTATTGTAGCGTTTTTCAAGGTAATCGTCGGTTTCTTTACTGCATCCAGCGCCTTTAAAGTAGGGGCTAAATACTGAGGTCTCTTGCATTGATCCAATACGAAAGTCAATATTTTTACCAGATCAATAGCCAACCACTCGACTAAATTCGCCGTTTCTATTTTTCCTTGATTCAACTGCTCTAAAATTTCAGGTGGAATTCCCTGTATGGTTTTAGATCCTTTTCTTTTTATCTGCTCCATTAGCTTGTACTTTCAATTATACTGGCAAAGATTACTATCTTTTCACTTTCTGACAATACCGCACAAATTTATCCCTATGCTTTTTGTGTTGATAAAGGCTAAAATATCGCTATAAAATCAATACGACATCCATTCTCCTTGTTTCCTGCAAAAGCTAGGCTTGTTATAGTAGTATATTTCGCTGAATAAAAGCGATTGTTTCTTGTACAACAAGGGCCAAGTCATTGGGTAGGTGATTTCCCTCCTGAGGGTGTCTTGCTCCAAAGACGTGATCCGCTCCCTCAACGATAAACAAATCAGATTCTTTGATCCAAAGGTGCAAGAGTTCTGCCTCTTTTACACTTACCGCTTGGTCTGCTGTACCATTAATAATTAAAACGGGTTTCCTGAGATTTTGAGCTGCATATTGAATCGTCAACGCTTGTTCATTGGCTTCAAAATCTGTCCAAAACGTAAAATAATGGGGCATTTGTTGCTTGGTACGTCCATTCATACTATAAAAAACGCCTTCTTTTTTCCATTGTTCAAAGTTATCGCGCTGTGGAAATCGCTTTTTAAAATCGGCAACACCGGCCCAGGAGATTGCTCCTGTTACTTTGTCATTATAATACGTCTGCAAGATTACCGCTCCGCCTCCTCTACTGTGTCCAATTAAGAATATTTTGGTTTCATCTACAAAAGGTTGACTGCTGTAATAATCAATAACAGTTGTCAAATCACGTTGCTCTTGTGTATAGGTATTTCTGCCAAAAGCGTCTAAATCTGTAAATTCCGTTGGATGATCAACGGTAGTTCCATTATGAGAAAAATTAAATTTCACGACCGCAAAACCTGCTTTCGCCATCGTTTGCATCGCCAAATCCCAAGCGCCCCAATCTTTAAAACCTTTATACCCATGGCAAAAAATAATCAACGGTGATTTTTCTTGGCTTGTATTTTGATAGCAATCCGCTAATATAGCAGCCGTAGTATCAGTGGGAATAACGGTTGTTTTGTGGTGTAATTGCGTCATAATTTTTGAGTATTTTTAACAAGGATAGCTTATTTTTTAAAGCAACCTTAAACATTAATCTTTTAATTTAGCTCGGACAAACCAATTTAATTAACAAATTATAGCAGCTTATGAAACCAGTAAACCTTAGTCGTTCCATTTGGAAACAAATTTTGTCCTTTTCTGTGCTTAGCTTGAGTTTATTTTCCCTGCCCTCAACGGTTCTGGCTCAAGAGAACGAACAAGTTACAATAAAAAATAAAACTTTTGCTTACGAAATAACAAAAGAAACTACAGCTAGCGATTTGGACTTGATTCAAAAGGAAATCAATGCGGAAAAAATAGCTCATTTAAAATTTTCAGCCATTAAGCGCAATGCAAAAAATGAAATCATCGGGTTGACAACCCAATTTAAGGATGAGCGCGGTTCTTCTCAAAAGAAGAGCGAATACAATTCACAGGGCATTCGTCCCTTTGCAGTTAAAATTCACGAAAATGCAGACGGATATAAGTATTTAGAAATAGCGCATCCCACATCCTCTACTACAAGTAATACTAAATCAAACCCAGCAGGTGATTTCTTTTCAGATGCAAAAGAAGACGATTTTGATTTTGGTGAAAGCAACATAATGGAGATGATGAAAGCGATGCAAGAAAGCATGCAACAACAACAAGAATTGATGCAAAAACTATTGCAGGAAGATACGAAGTAAAGTAAATGGGGAGGCGGTGACTAACTCTTACAACTTCACAAAAAACAAACCTCACAAAATAAAAAACGCCTCCAATACATGTGGAGGCGTTTTTCTATTGCACACAAAAAAGCCATAACGATAAGGTTATAGCTTTTTATTTATAAGTTATCCTACCTATCTTGAATAGTTAGGAGCTGATTTAGTAATCGTAATATTATGTGGGTGGCTTTCTCCAATACCTGAAGCAGTCAACTGAACAAAACGCGCTACTTCTTGTAACGTAGGAATGTCTTTTGCACCACAGTATCCCATACCAGCGCGTAATCCTCCGATAAATTGTAACATACTTTCATTCAATTCTCCTTTGTAAGGAACGCGACCTTCAATTCCTTCTGGAACTAATTTTTTCACATCATCCTCTACATCTTGGAAGTAACGATCTTTTGACCCTTGTTTCATGGCAGCAACAGATCCCATTCCGCGGTATGCTTTGAACTTTCTTCCTTCAAAGATAATTGTTTCACCTGGTGATTCTTTTGTTCCTGCTAACATCGATCCCAACATCACACAGTCAGCACCAGCGCCAATTGCTTTTGGAATATCTCCAGTATAACGCAAACCACCATCTCCAATTACAGGAACTCCCGTTCCTTTTAATGCAGCTGCAACTTCCATAATGGCTGAGAATTGAGGAAATCCAACACCTGCTACAACGCGTGTGGTACAGATTGAACCAGGTCCAATTCCTACTTTCACCGCATCAGCACCTGCTTCTACTAAGTATAGTGCAGCTTCTGGTGTTGCAATATTACCCACAACCACATCGATTTCTGGAAATGCTGCTTTCACTTCTTTCAATACCCCAACAACCCCTTGTGTATGTCCGTGAGCTGTATCGATAATCAACGCATCAACACCTGCTTTTACTAAAGCCGTTGCACGTTCCACTGTATCATGTGTAACACCTAAAGCTGCTGCTACGCGTAAACGACCAAATTGATCTTTATTTGCGTTAGGCTTCAAGGTTAACTTAGTAATGTCTCTGAATGTAATTAGTCCTACTAATTTGAAATTCGCATTAACTACCGGTAATTTTTCAATTTTATTTTCTTGTAGAATACCTTCTGCTTGTTCTAAAGTAGTTCCTTCTGCTGCAGTAACTAAGTTTTCTTTGGTCATTACTTCCGTAATAGGTTTTGCATTTTCTTTCTCAAAACGCATATCTCTATTGGTAATAATTCCTTTTAAAACGCCGTTCTCGTCCACAACAGGAATACCTCCAATGCTATACTCCGCCATGGCTTTCTTTGCATCGCCTACGGTAGCTGTTAAAGGTAAAGTAACCGGATCGATAATCATACCCGATTCTGCTCTTTTTACTTTTCGAACTTCTTTCGCTTGCTCTTCAATCGTCATATTTTTATGGATTACTCCAATTCCTCCTTCACGAGCAATAGCAATAGCCATTTCGCTTTCCGTTACGGTATCCATCGCCGCAGATACAATAGGAACATTTAGCGTAATATTTCTTGAAAAATTTGTTTTTAAACTTACCTCACGTGGTAATACTTCCGAATAATTTGGAACTAAAAGAACATCATCGTAAGTTAATCCTTGACCGATGATTTTTGTCGTGTGTGCTTTCATGTGCAATTGTAGTTGAATTGCACGCAAATTTAGTTTTTTTTATTCAGCAAAAAAAATCCTAGTGATAAAAATTAAAAACTTTTAACGCTTCGTTGTAGGCGCTTTCAAAAGACATGGCACTTAAATTGGTATCTATCTTATTAGCAGTAAAATAGCTCAACATTTTTTCTGTTGGCATATTTCCTGTTAGATCATCTTTTGCCATAGGACACCCTCCATATCCTTTTATTGCTCCATCATAACGCAAACAACCCGCTTTGTAGGCCGCATCGATCTTTTCAAACCACGAGTCTGGCGTTGTGTGTAAATGCGCACCGAATTCAATTGTGGGATAAGCAGGAATTAAATTACTATACAAATAATCAATGACTTCTGGTGTTGAACTTCCCACGGTATCTGACAAGGAAAGAATGCTCACCCCCATCTTTGTCAATCGCTCCGTCCATGCCCCAACGATATCCACATTCCACGGATCGCCATAGGGGTTTCCAAATCCCATGGAGAGATAGGCAACCACTTCTTTATTGGACTTATTCGCTATTTCTAATATTTCTTGTAACGTGATCAACGACTCCGCAATGGTCTTATGGGTATTGCGCATCTGAAAGTTTTCAGAAATAGAAAATGGAAAACCCAAATACTGTATTTCTTTGTGCTGTGCGGCTTCTTCTGCTCCTCTTGTATTGGCCACAATAGCCAACAACTTACTTTGCGTCTTACTCAAATCTAACTGAGCCAAGACTTCCGTTGTATCAACCATTTGAGGAATCGCTTTTGCAGACACAAAACTACCGAAATCAAGGGTATCAAATCCAACGCGCAATAGCGCTTGTATATATTGCACTTTCTTTTCTGTCGGTATAAACATCTTAATGCCTTGCATTGCATCGCGTGGGCATTCTATAATTTTTACTGTTGGCTTCATAGTGCTCCAAAGATAAAAGAAAGCCCTAAATTCTCAAAACCAAATGCAAGAATTAAAATAACGCCTCCTAATGCCCCTTCTGCCTCCACTTATGATGACCTAAACCCGCTAGAATCTTTAAGAATATTTTAAATAAACACAGTGGAATAAATTGTAAGTTTGATGGACAAAACAAAAACTATGACTCAATCAACGAAAACTTCGATAAACAAAAACTTATCTTTAGCAGATCTTATAGAGAAAGCGGGAACAACCAAAGAATATCGCGCTGTTTTTTATGAGAAATTTCTAAAAAGAGATATTTACGTTCTAGTAAAAAAAGGCTATAACGACAACAATGAAGCCAATAGTTTTAATGCAAATGCGCCAATTATCACGTTTGAAAATCAACAAATTCCTGTTTTTACCGATCCTAAACACATCTATGACCAGGGGATAATTCAAGAGGAAATGAGCTATATGCAAGTCAATGGACGCGCATTTTTGGAACTAGCTATGGGGCATACCATTCTTGTAAATCCGTTTTCGAAAGTATATAAAGAACTTGTTCCCAACGAAGTAGCAGACATGCTCAATGGATCTATTTTCAATGTCATCCAAGACGATGTTGCTCACATTCACATGCAAGTACTTATCGGAAAACCAGAAACTGAACCCACTGCATTACTGGCGGATTTAAAAACGACTTTTTCGTCTATTCCCTCGATTTCCTCTGCCTATCTGGGTTGGATTTTCAATGCGCAAATAGACCAAAAAGCGCACTATATTTTTGCCGTTGAATGTGACACTAAAAGTGGGGCTGAGTTTAAAGAAATTGCCGATGTAATTTCTAATTTATGCAAACCTCATCTAAAAAAAGAAGAATACATTGACATTATTCGCCTTGAAAAAAACGGGAATTTCAGCGATTATTTTTACACCCAAGAGCATCCTTTTTACACCAAGTAAGTGAAAACCTAAGAAGCAGCATTGACACCAAGTGCTTGACAACGACATTCACGCCATTGTGCATGATGGCATCAGCCGCGTTGTTTTCCATCTCCAGCGTTCAATGACCTTATAAAAAAAACGGAAGCAAGAGACTCTTGCTTCCGTTTTTTCTTGTATTTTGACTGATAGACGCGTCTTTTACAAACGCACCTCTCTTCTTTCGCTCATCGATTAGAAAAGCTCTTCAGCTCCTTCGATCACTTGATCCGGGTGTATCAATTGTAAGTCAATTGTCTTTGCTGCTGTGAATTTGATTTCATCTTTGTATTTCAACACCATGCCCTTTTCTATACTTAGTTGCCATCCTTCTTTAGAGTAGATTGATTTTGTTTTATCTCCTGCTAATACGATACTTTTCTCCTGCTGTGGCAAGAAAATCTCAGCTTCTTCTCCACTCTTAGCAAGCAGAACAAAACAACTCACCTCGTTATTTTCTAGGTTATTTTCTAAAACACCCTCCTCTTCAATTGGGTTTAATCGAAATCCTTGTTCAAATACGCGAATACAATCTGCCAGGAGATAGCTATAGCGATAACCAGCAGTATAGGCGCATCCAAAACCATCCTCTTCACCGACAACCGTAGTACCCCCATCTGTAGTTACTACCTTATCTTGTTCTGAAGTAGCATTTTTATCCTTGAGAATAAAATCACAAGAAACTAAACTAATAGATAAAAATACACTTAGTACTAGTCCAATTTGTCTCATCTTGATTTCTTTATTGGGTTGAATACAAAACAGTTTCTATTGTAGTAAAATTAGTAGGTTGATCTGGATTGTAAAAATACTTTATCAATACTTCACCGTGAATAGCTCCAGCATAAAAATCCGCAATAATCCATCTGTGATTAATAAATTGGACTTTATTGATCACGCATTTTTGGTCATTCATTGCTCCATACGGAACCAGGGGATTTCCTGTTTCTAGGTGATTCAACGCTAGGATTTCCTCTCGAATTTTATCGACATCTTGATCCAGTGTTTTGTAGTTAAAATACTCTTGTGCATCGTCGTTATATCCCAAAGAGAAATACTTAGCATCACTTAATTCTTTTGATACTAGCTTCAGAGAATCTCGAACAATCTCAATGCGTTTGTGGGCTATTTCAATTTTCTTTTCTTCAGATTTCATCATATTGCGATTGGTATTATACAAAAGCGCGATGATGAGTATTGAAAAAACGAAAAGGTAAAAAAAGACTTTATGTCTCATGCTTATGGTAATTTTATTTGTTGTTCATCGTAGGCCAAAGATACATTTTTTGGCAATATCTTTTCCACTTCTGCACAAAAACCCAAATCTTGAGAAATATGAATTAGGTATGCATGACGGGGATTGATTTTTTCAATAAAAGCGAGGGCTTCATCTAGGTTAAAATGCGTAGGATGTTCTTTGATGCGCAGGGCATTAATCACTAGAATATTACATCCTTTTATTTTTTCCACCTCCCTTTCGGCAATAAATTTGGCATCTGTGATATAAACCAGGGTATCGAATCGGAAGCCAAAAATGGGCAAATCTCCATGCTGGATGGACAAGGGAATAATTGGTTTTCCTTTGACGTAAAATACTTGATCGGGTTCGACGATGTGTTCCTGTACACTTGGGGCACCGGGGTAGCGATTTTCTGTGGTAAAAATATACTCATAGCGCCTTTCTAAAGCGTTCATCACCCTTTCTGAGGCGTAAATAGGCATGGGACCATGCAAAAAGGTCAATGGGCGAATTTCATCTAAACCCGCAATGTGATCCGCGTGTTCATGAGTAAAGAGAATAGCATCAAGCTGTTGGCATTTTGCTTGTAACATTTGATGTCTAAAATCTGGGCCACAATCAATCAACAGCGTAACGTCATCCCAAGTAATCAATGCGGAAGTGCGCAAGCGATAATCGCGCTTATCCAAACTTTGTCCCACTGGGTGATCAATTGCTATCACCGGCACTCCCTGAGAAGTTCCTGTTCCTAAAAATCGTATTTCCAAAACCTATTGCTTTTTATACAAAAGTACGCTTTATCTTTTTTTTTGTTGTATAGAATTTGTTACTTTGTTTCAAAAGCTTACAGATGGAATATTTTGCAGAAGATTTAGTATTAGAAGGAGACAGAATTATAGAGCAACAACCTGCTATTTCTGACAAGGCCCTCCGCATCAATATGAACCACAACATTTATGGAACATTTGCCGAAATAGGTGCAGGTCAAGAAACAGTGCGTCATTTTTTTAGAGCAGGAGGTTCTTCGCGAACTATTGCAAAAGCGATGTCTGCTTATGATAAATCATTTAGCGATGCGATCTATAGCGTGGAAGACGATGGACGCTATGTAACAGAGAGCAGATTGAATAAAATGTTGGATTATGAAACAAAAAAGATTGAAGATCGCATTCCACGTGCAGAGAATCCAACCAAAACTTTTTTTAGCTATGCCAACACGGTAGCAACCATCGATTACGCCAAAAAGAACAAAGGACATGGATGGGTTGGTATTATTTTCCAAACCGCTCCCGAAGAAGCCTACAGTAAAATTGTTTTACACATTCAATTTAAAGAAACCGATTCGAAGTTACAACAAGAAACCTTGGGAATATTAGGGGTTAACCTTATTTATGGTGCTTATTATCAACACCATGATCCCAAAAAATTAATTAGTTGCTTGTACGACCACTTAGATCGCGATCAAATTGAAATAGACAGCATCAGCCTTACTGGGCATTTGTTTGCCCATATCGACAACCGCTTGATGAGCTTGTTGTTGGTTAAGAACGGGATGACCGAGGCGGTTATGTTTGGCCCTGATGGACAAAGTCGACTGGCAGCCAATGAATTATACCGCAAAAACATCCTTGCCTTGCGCGGAAGTTTTAGGCCCGTTACCTTAGTAAACATGGACATGTATAAAAAGGGCTTAGAGTCTTTTATCGCTGAAAATAAATTAGAACGTCAAGATACAACTGTTATTTTTGAGATTACACTTTCAAATCTCTTAATGGAAGGAAACCTAGATGAAAACGACTTCTTACATCGCGCAGATTTACTTTGCTCTTTAGGACAAACGGTGATGATTTCCAACTTCCAGGAATACTATAAGTTAACCGCTTATTTCTCTAAGTATACCTCAGAAAAAATCGCCCTTTCTATGGGAGTTAGTAGTTTGCTCAATATTTTTGAAGAGAAATACTACGCCAACTTAACGGGGGGCATGCTAGAAGCTTTGGGTAAATTGTTCCGCAATCAAATGAGGATTTACTTGTATCCAATGCATGATGAAGGAGGGAATATTTTGGATTCAACCAATCTAAAAGTTGATTTACACATCAAAGAGCTGTATAAATTCTTCAAGAAGAACAATCAAATCGTAGACATTACTGATTATGATCCGAAAAACTTAGCTATCTTTTCAAGGGATGTGCTTCGCGCCTTACAGTGCAATGAACCAGGCTGGGAGGACAAACTACCAGCGGGAATTGCGAGTATGATCAAAGAAAAACAACTCTTCGGTTATACCAAACAAGAAGTTCTCAGTTAACACACATACAAACGAAAAAGCGACGCCAAATAGCGTCGCTTTTTTTATTTCTTCTCTTTGTTCTTGTACTACTTAATCAATAACGGGAGTAATTTGCTTAAACTCCATTACTACTTTATCTCCATTTTTGAAAAGTAAAGCACTTTCAGTTATTTCATAATTTGCAACTTCTGTCAGTCCTTTTGTAAAAGCTGCATCAGCTACACCTTCGCAAAACATTCTCGTTGCAGCTAGTTTATCGCCAATTGAAATTCCGTTTTGGTCTTTTCTTTCATACTCCCCTGTAATAGTATTACAACCATCCGTACCGTGAACGCTCGAGTCTCCTTCAAAGTTCAAGGTTGGTTTTTTTCCAGGAAATAATTCTTCTAGACTTTTACCTGCTGTTTCTTCTGTGTGAATTGCGATTAACTCCCAACTTCCAACTAAGTTCATTTTGGTTGTCACCGCGGTTTCTACTACAGGTGTTTCTGCTGCATCAGGTGCTTTTTCTGTACTCTTTTTCTCGTTACAAGCAGTTAAGGCCAAGACCATCAAAGCTGCTGTTAAAACTTTCATTCTTTTCATTTTTGCAATTTTTAAATATTTCATTGGTATTTATCTATCAAAGATACATACAAAATCAGAATTAAATACAAAAATAATACAAAAAGCTATTAATTCCCTATGTTGTCGATACTACTTTTAAACCGATAATTGATCCTATCAAAGTAGCAATAAAGAAAATACGCCAAAATGTTGCAGGATCTTTAAAAACCAATATTCCAACTAATACCGTTCCCACTGCTCCAATTCCCGTCCATACGGCATAAGCAGTTCCCAAAGGTAGTGTTTGCGTTGCTTTCATTAACAAAGCCATACTCATTACAAGAGCAAATAAAAAGCCTCCATACCACCAAAGCGATTCAGTTCCTTTACTTTCGTTTGCCTTTCCTAAACAATACGTAAATCCAACCTCAAAAAAACCTCCAATAATTAAGATAATCCAGTTCATTCTATTTTTTTTGCGAAAGTCGAATTATAAATTTTATTTTTTTTTATCCTATGATAAGAATTTATTGCAAAAGATTGCTATTAGACAAACCCTTCTTCTTTGACTTTTTTTACCAATCCTCCATTATCCACTACATCAAACACCTGCTTCAATCCGGCAATTCGCTTATTTACAGCGCTCTCACTCAAAAATAATACTTCGCTAATTTCTTTAATCTTAAATCCCCTTTCTAGCAGTAGTAAAATTTGCACATTTTGCTCTTGTAGTAGTGCCTCTTTCTTGTAAATTTCTTTCAAAGCCTCATTGGCGTGAAAACTATAGAACCGCTCCCCTTTTTGAACCGCTTGAACTGCTTGCTTCAGCAACTCTTCCGTGACATCCGTTTTCAGCAATAACCCTTGAGGTACAATCTTCTTGTGAATGCTATACAAGATAAGTGATCCCTCATGTCCTGTAACTAAAATAGTTTGTACTTTAGAAAATTTTTGCTTGATATAATTGACCAATTCAACCCCATTGGCAATATTTTTTCCTGTATCTGCCTTTCCCAAATTATAATCGACCAACACCAAATCTAATGTGGTACAATGATCAACATGAGCAATTCCCTCTGTAATAGAAGTAGCGCTCAAAAGGGTAGCCTCCTGAAAAACTTGCCGCAAGACGTTTGTATACCAATCGACAATCATTTGATGATCATCAATAATCAATAAAGTAAAACTCAAAATACTTTTCTAATTTTAACATATTGTATACTTTTACTGTACTTATCGAACGTAAAATATAAATATGTTTGTTAAACAATTTTTGGATTTTATCCCAAAAAAGAATTTTAATGATTTAAAAACATTAAATATACATTCAATTTAACCCTTTTTTATTTTAAATATCAAAAAATAAATATTATTTTAAAACATATGAAAAAAACAATCCTTACCTCCGTATCAATTTTAGCTTTATTGGCCTTTGCTTCATGTTCAACAGACAATATGCCAACAGAAGCAACAGGTAACAAACAACAGAATACGAGCTTCAATAAAATGAATAGTTCCGATTCTAGTGCTATGCTTAGTCCAACAGACAGTATTCCTACTCCACCAGAAAACACAAGTAAATCAGCGGACAATGGTGATATTGCAATTCTAAAAGACAAAAGAAAGATCATCAACAGTTCTTCTAGTGCACAAGAAAATGGCGATATCGCAATTTTAAAAGACAAGAGAAAGTAAATCAAATACGAACGCAAACAATCCCCTTTCTGTCCAAACAGCATGGGGATTGTTTTTTTTTTAGTTTATTTGTATTCATTTCCTTCTTCCTATGCGATACAGATTTTGTTATATTTTGCTTTTTTTATTTTTCATCAGTTGCACTGATCGCCCTTTTACGCAACAACATTCGGACATTTCGACTCGATTGGCAACCATAGAAGAAGACAGCCTACCAACCTATGAAAAACAGCATGTTTTAGACTCTATCTTTGAGCATTTAGCTCAAACCAACAATACCCCTCTACATCGAGAGCTGCTATTTGAAACGGCCAATACAGCCTATAACATCAAACATATTGATTTATATCTACGCATTAGCAAACACGTATTAGACTTAGCCAAGAAAGATAAAGACACCGCTCACATAGCCAAGTCTTACTACTATTTAGGAGACTACTACGAAGATGTTGTCAAGTTAGACAGTGCGTATGCCTCCTATTCGTATGCTGTAAAATTTTACCAAGTTCAAAAGGATACCTTGCACATCGGTATGATGCGCAAATCAATGGCCATCATTTTATTTGAAGAAGGGTTGTTTAATCAGGCGGAAGTAGAAGCTTTTAATGCACTTAAGAACTTGAGTCACTACAACGATAAAAAACTACTCATCGAAGCCTATTCTACTGTTGCTGGAATTTTAGATCAAAACTCTCAAAAAGAAGAGGCTATCCTCTATAACCAGAAGGCGTTAGAACTGATTAACTCTTTAAACACAAAAGAAAACAATACGTATTCAAAACTAGGAATTTACAATAATATTGGCTATTTGTATAATAGTCTGAGAGAATACGACAAGGCAGAAAAAACATTTTTAGAAGGCCTAACTCTTTTAAACACTAGTTTAAAGCACTCTAATTACCATGCCATGCTACTCAACAACCTGGCCTTTACCTACATTAAAACCAACCAGTTAACCAAGGCAGAACAATTGGTTTTTGAGGCTTTTTCAATACGAGACAGTCTTCATAATCCTCAAGGACTCATTTCGAGTTATAGTCGTTTTGGAGAACTGTATTTAGCAAAGAAAGACACTGTACAAGCTATCGCCTATTGGAAAAAGGGGTTTAAAAACTCCGAACAACTCAAAGCGCGTAACACCGCCTTAACCAATTTGAGGTACCTCAGCTTATACGATCACCAAAATGCAAAAGCATATGCCCAACGTTACTATGAGATCAACGATAGTTTAAAGACGTTACAAATTGAAAACAGGACTAAATTTGCCCGTATTGAATTTGAAACAGCTCAGCTAGAAGCAAGAAATGAATTGCTGTCCCAGCGCCTTACCTTATTTAGTATTCTTTCGCTTTTTGGGGTGCTTTTATCGGTTTTAATTTACATTGTATTCAAGCAAAAAATGATTCAAAAGCGCCTTTTGTTCAAACAACACCAACAAAACGATCGTGAATTAATTTACAAATTAATTTTACAACAAGAAGAAATTGCCAAAAAAACCCTGCTCGATGAAAGAACGCGCATTAGTACGGAGCTACACGATGGCATCATTAATACCTTGTTTAACATTCGCTTAATGTTATCTAACGATTGTAAACCCGAACATCGCCTAGTCATTGCTTCTGAAATAGAAGAAGCTCAACAGCAGATTCGCCGAATTTCACACAACTTGCAAGACCAAAGTCTGAACTTAGGTAGCTTTACTCCTGTTCTAGAGCATCTCGTAGAGAAGAATTCCTCTGAACAGCATGCGTTTACCTTGTTAATTGCACGCAACTTCGATTGGAGCACCTTTGATTACGAAACAAAGATGAATATTTACCGCATTATTCAAGAATCGATTCAAAATATCATTAAACACGCACAAGCAACTAGAGCCATTATTTCTATTGTTGAGTCTACAGCCAATTACCATATTAAAATTCAGGATAACGGCATTGGTTTTAAAGTTAGCGAAGTAAAAAAAGGCATTGGTTTGAAAAACATTCAATACCGCGTAAATCAAATGAATGCTATTCTAACGATTAATTCTTCCTCAAAAAAAGGAACAATATTAGAGGTAATCCTCTCAAAAGCAAAATAGGGATTGGTGTCCCCACAACCAATCCCTATTCACCTAAATTAATCAATAGATACTCATTCATTTTTCTTTCATTTGTTTACTTTGCGTGTATTTATATACACTCCAAAGCCCCTAACAAATGCGCTGTATGATTTTATCACGAACTAAAGTAGGTATAAGGCAGCTCTATTCAAAGCTTCCCCCTCTTTTTTTAACAAAAATGAAAGTTGAGTATTCATTTTTAATAAAAAAAGCGTTTCCATTTCTTAAAATTAGATGAAACCTTGTAACTTCACTTGTTTGAGAAGCTCAGATAAATCATTTACTTCGAACTCCTTTTTCATCGTCGTTAGCATACGCTGAACTGTACTTTGACTCTTGAATACGATTTCACAAATCTCTTGCACCTTGTATCCTTTGTCCAGTAGCATCAAAATTTCTATATATTGTTCTTGCTGCATCAACTGACGTTTTGCCAATAAACTCAACACATTCTTTACTCCTTGACTATAAACAACTTGCCCAATCATGCATTGGCGAATCGTTTCTATCAACAACTCATCTGTTACATCAGCCTTCATCAACAAGCCATCAGGTCTTACTTTTTTGTGGATACTGTAAATCAACAAAGCCTCTTCGTGTCCTGTAATCATGATGATTTTCGCTTTTGGAAATTTACTTTGCGCATACAAGGCTAATTTTTGTCCATCGGAGATACGCAAGTGGATATCGAAGTTTTTCGCTAAATTATAATCGATAATTAACATGTCAATATTCGGTAATTCATCTATATACTCCAATGCTTTTGGAATAGATTCACTAGCGTAGAAAGTACTTTCTAAAAAATTTTCTCGAAGCAAACGTATATAACTAGTCAAAATCATAGGATGATCATCAATTACTAGAAATACAGGGTTATATAAATTCATACTATTGATAATTTTGGATAAGAAAATTTTAAATCAAAATTAAACATTTTTTTACACTAACCACCATCTCCCCTTGGATTGATAATAAAATATTCTCAAAATGTAGTGTTCAAACAAAAAATAATTTGATTTTTTTGCAATTTTACCCCCTAGTATACCAACATTTTCACAAACTATCCTAAAAGTATCCATTCCTGTTATCGTCCTTCGAACCATCAATCAAGACAACCAATCCGGACAAATAAAACCAAATAATAGGCTTTATTTTTTATCTTGTTTACCTTTGATTAAAATAAATTGTTTCAACAATACACCTGTGTATGAGAGTAGGTTTTTTTCAATATGCCGTTATTTGGCGAGATATTCAAGCGAATTTAGATTATATCGCGACTAAAGTTAAAAATGAAACCTTTGATTTACTGGTTTTACCTGAATTTTTTACCACAGGTTATGCCATGGATACCAAAGAGGAAATTTTGCCTTTTGTTGAAGATTTGAACAACAGCACAACGGTTCAATTTCTCGCGCGTCTATTGGCAGAAACGGGCAATGGCATGATATCAGGCACGATACCGGAAATTGAAGGTGGTATTTTATACAACACCTCTATTTTAGTCTGCGCAGAAGGTTTAGTTGCCTCCTATCGAAAAATTCACTTACCCGATTATGAAAAGCGCATTTTTCATCCTGGTGATACTGCTATTGTCTATCAAAGTTCACAAGCGAAAATTGGGCTGACTATTTGCTTTGATTGTTGGTTTGCGCAACACACGGCTATGCTCAAACGACAAGAAGTAGAGGTCATTTGCCACTCTTCTTGTTTTGGTGGTCCAGTTACCCCAACTATCATTCCCATTCGAGCATTGGAAAACCAATGTTTTTACATCAGTTGTAATCGCATTGGCGAAGAATATTTTGAAGGTGAACTAGAATCTTATCGAGGCGAAAGTCAAATTGCAAATCCCGATGGCAAAGTGATTGCTAAAGCTACAAATACAGAAAGCTTAACTTTGATTGACATAGACCTTAATGAGGTAAACCATCCCGATTTTGGCCGTTTAATTACAAAAGACTTTCAATCGGAACACAACAAATACACCATTAATCTATAGAAAGAGGGTGTCCCAAAAAATCACCTTCTTACTTTTTACATACAATCCGCTTTTCTTATTTCATTTAAGATTTGGCGCATTGTAAAACGCTTTTTAACCTTAGGCTGTTTTATTTTTTGTTTATGAAGTGCTTTTTGATGCGTATGATTGTCATTTGAAACAAAATTTCACGTTATTGAGCGAATTGCCATTCCCCCCTACGTTTATCCGAAAAATAAAAGAAAGTTTACAGTTCCCTTTGGGTTTATTCGGTGTTTGCTTTGGGTTTGCTTGGTTTTAGGGCTTTTTACCGAACAAACACAAAACCAAGATAAAACAAAAACATAATGAAGATGTAATGACTCATAAGACGAATCTCAATAACCACAAGGGGTTACCTAGGTTTAGTAAAAATATTTTCCGGAAATAGACTTTCGATTTTAAACTTTCAGATTGGCCTTTGTATTGTTTAATTGACCTTGAAGATAATTATTTTGGAGGACAAACAAAAATCTTGAGATTCAAAACCAGCAAGCTTGTTCCTTCGTTGACTCAACCAATAATCTTCTACTCTAGCAGAAAAAGTAGCTCCTGTGTGCCTCTTCCTTTTTATTTCTTACTTTTACTTTTTTAAATTTAATTCCATTCATTTCATGTTTTTCAAAGAATTCCCAACCTTACAAACGGATCGATTAATATTGAGAGCCCTTCATTTTACAGATGCTCCTGCTTTATTTGATTATTTTTCTAGAGACGAGGTTACGGAATTTTACGATTTACCGACCTTTGAATCCATTCAAGAGGCACATGAATTACTCTTGGCTTGGCAAGAGCGCT
This sequence comes from Myroides fluvii, assembly GCF_009792295.1. NCBI lineage: Bacteria > Pseudomonadati > Bacteroidota > Flavobacteriia > Flavobacteriales > Flavobacteriaceae > Myroides > Myroides fluvii. The sequence goes on from NZ_CP039934.1 coordinate 83,216, forward strand.
ATCAGGAAGACAACGCAATTCGTTGGGCCATTACCCTACAAGAAAGACCTGATCGATTGATTGGCACTTGTGGGTTTCACAACTTCTCAAACGAAAATGCACGCGCAGAAATTGGTTATGAACTACACCCCGATTTTTGGCAAAAAGGCATAATGACGGAAGCGATACAAGCAATTATTCCCTTTGGTTTTGAGGCCTTTGAATTACATCGCATTGAAGCATTCATCCATCCAACTAATCGTTCCTCTCGCAAATTACTCGAAAAAGTAGGATTGCAATCCGAGGGTGTTTTACGCGATTACTTTTATGAAAAAGAAGAATTTGTAGATGCTGAAATTTTTTCTCTTTTACAAAGAGAGTATCAACCCAACTAACCCCTACAAATTCACCTCGCTATATATTACCTAGTTCTTTTCATTTCGAATTGAGCTAAATCGCTTGTTAATTTCAATTGACTAAAAAAGGCAGCTAATTCTACTGACGCATCATCAATATTGTACACATACAAGGCCTTGGAGGCCGTTATTTGTTGCATAGCTTGAATGAGTTGGGTTGCGATTCCTTGTCTTCTCTGATTTGCATCTACAGCTAATTGCAACACGCGTTTTGACGTTGGATTAAAAATGAGATAACCAACTAGTTGCTCTGCTTTATAGGCACCCAAAATACGACAGCGACTCTTGCTATTCTCTAAAGCTGCAATCGCATTTTGCCAAGCGGGTTGTATAGCCCAAAACTGCGTAAATACTGGCCAATTATAGTCCGCTAATTCTTTGATGTCAACGGTATCTTGTTGGTTTGTTACTACTGTTTCTCCTTCAAAGCAAATTAATTTTCTCGCTTTGTGGTATCCCATCTTTTCGTAAGCGCGAATAGCGGAATTATTTCCTTCGATTACTTCCAATACCAATTGTTCTACTTGTAAAGGCGCTAGTTGTTCCAATAACCAATCATACATCTTAGCCACTAATCCTTGTCCACGATGCGAGGGAATCACACCAGTAGCTGCGTTGTAAGCCGTTAATTTGCCATCAACTGGATTTAGTGCATGGAGCATAAATCCAACTAATTTACCTTGATCTAAAACACCTACAGAAAGATTGAGTTGAATATTTTCTGCTGTAATTTTCATTTCCAACTGCTCTACATTCAACTGTAAAGGAATAATATAGTCCGCAAAGGATGCATTTAACACTTGGACAATTTCCTTTTTATCTACTTGACTTAATTCTATTATTCTCATAACGACATTTTTCTTTATTTTCTTTATACCAACACAAAGCATTTTGCTCCTCTCTTTTGACCAATTGACCCTTTCCCTCATTATAGTCATTCTCCGATTTCCCCTGTTACAGTAGCAGCTGTTCTTTTAGTGCTTGCCCTCATTCACCTTCGTTGTGGATCCCTACCTTGATATTGAGATTCAGTTTTGCTGCCCAACCTTTCACAGCAGTACTGCCCATATGCCCAATCAAAGGATTGAACTCTTGCAAACAAAGGGCTAATCCACTTTTTATGGTTTCAAATTGTTCTTTTCCTTGAGGATATTCATTTTCAAAAGGCCCTATCGTAGATCTACTATTTAGATCATTCCTTTCATCTAGTTGTGTTCCTAGCAAAAATAGATAAAACATCAAAAAAAGTGGATACAATTTGTTTCCATTTGTGTTTAATCTATAAGCGGGGTAAATACACAAAATGACAAACGCAGTTCTTATCACCTTTTTTACATTGCTTTTCTTCATTTTCAAACTCGAATCTATTCCTGCTTCACTCTGTTGAAAAAGGTCTTAAAAGACTCGTTTTTAACGTGATTTCTTTTTTTATAAAAAAAGATTACAAAAAAAAATAAAGGCTTAGTTTTTTATAACCAAATAGTTAATGCTTATAGAAGCAAGTGCTCGTAAAAAAAAGAGTCAATTCACTTGCAGATTAATAAAACAGCGCTATCTTTGCACCGTTCTACTACAGAACTGAGGCATACGCTGAAGGGGAGATACTCAAGCGGCCAACGAGGACGGACTGTAAATCCGTTGGGTAACCTTCGCAGGTTCGAATCCTGCTCTCCCCACATAAACGATCTTATACATTATTGTTATACTAAAATAAAAAATACCGGAAGGGGAGATACTCAAGCGGCCAACGAGGACGGACTGTAAATCCGTTGGGTAACCTTCGCAGGTTCGAATCCTGCTCTCCCCACAAAACATACATATGCTATTTTAGTTATAACAATATAAGGAGGGGGAGATACTCAAGCGGCCAACGAGGACGGACTGTAAATCCGTTGGGTAACCTTCGCAGGTTCGAATCCTGCTCTCCCCACACCGAAAAAAAAGCCTTTCAATTTTCATTGAAAGGCTTTTTTTGTTTACAGTTAACCATCTTGAGGTTCCGACTGGATTCGAACCAATCTACTGATTATTGCGTAATCAGGCCTCCCAATCGGCCACGGAACCTGGTTTCGTTTACAGTTTACAGTGTACAGTTTACAGTTTACAGTGTACAGTTTACAGTGTACAGTGTACAGTTTACAGTGTACAGTTTACAGTGTACAGTTTACAGTTTACTGTTAACCGTGAACTGTTAACCGTGAACTGTTAACCGTGAACCGTTAACCGTTAACCGTTCACCATTCAATATACAAAATATTTTATTGATTTCCAAAGCTGTACGGGCGAATGGCAATTATCCTCTTGTTTATTTTTATACTATACGGATGCATAGCCCTGCATCGCTACATTTCTGACTGCACGGCCAATATATCACTTAAATCAAATTCACTTCTTCCTTCTTTTAGGATACGACGCAATACACGTTGAATTAACTGACTTGCTTGCTTCGCACAGTCTTTATAGTCCTCGTATTTTCCATACTTTAAAACCAATACCAAAGCAGCAAACAGCTCACCTGTACCTGGTGGATCAACAGGTACATAATCAATAGCAATTAACTCATATTGCGCTTGTTGTTTTACGATAATATGCAAAGATTGGTCGTTTACTGTTGTAAATCGACAACCTGTGACCAAAATATCTTTTGAATGCAACACAGGATGTTGTTGTATGCTTGTTTTTAGTTCCTCATAGGTTGTAATCTTCTGCTTTAAAATGGTTTCCATCTCAAATTGATTAGGCGTCAATACATCTGCGAGCGGAATTAAATGTGTAAGTAACGCCTGCGGTACTTCCTCTTTTACATAGAGTCCCTGAGGTTGATCTCCCATCACGGGATCACATACATAGACAATGTCAGGATGATGCGCTTTTATTGTTGAAATGAATTGAGCTGTTATTTCCACCAATTCTGCCGAGCCAATATATCCTGTTACAATGGTGGAAACCTCATCTAATATTTCTAAGGCCAAAATACCATCCAATACGGCTTGAAACAAATCACGAGGCAGGAGTCCCCCTCCTACTGTCGGCAGACCATATCGATTAGACAACACTACCGTAGGAACTGAAATCACATCATGTCCTGCTAATTGCAACACCAACGAAGTGGTATTACTCCCTACATAGCCATAGGCAACTTTACTGTGGATAACGATCGTCTTTTTATTCTTTATTTCCATTTCAATAGGATGATTTAAATAGCCCATACGGCTAATTTTGAACCAATTAAATGTACGATTTTTGTTTTACTTCCTCTATAACCTCTAACAGTTGAATCGCAATAAACGCCATTTCTTCCTCGGTTAATTCAGTGTGAATGGGCAACGAAAGTACCCTTGAAACCAAATATTCTGTATGCGGTAGATGATACGTTCGATCTTGTAAATTTTGAAACATTTCTTGTTGGTGACAAGGAACGGGATAATAGATCATACTCGGCACTCCTCTTTGAGCCAAACCTTGATGCACTAAGTCTCGATCTACTCCCTCAAGGATCAACGTATATTGGTGATATACATGATGACTATACGGTGGCTCAAACGGGGTGATTATATTGACATGATTGGCCAAGATACGGTTATAATACGCTGCTACTGCTCTTCTTTTATCACAATATTGATCCAAATACTTCAATTTTACATTCAAAATTGCTGCTTGCATACTATCTAAACGACTATTTACGCCTACTATTTCGTGATAGTAACGCTTCTCGGAACCGTGATTGCAAATTTTTATCATTTTTGCTGCTAGTTCATCCGAATTTGTCATAATTACTCCCCCATCACCATAAGCACCTAGATTTTTAGAAGGAAAGAAAGAGATACTACTTATCGTTCCCATGGTTCCTGTTTTATGAATGCCATGCTGCCCTACATAATGCCCCCCTATACTTTGCGCATTATCTTCAATCACTGCAATATTATTTGCTTGAGCTAACTCCATAATTGGCTCCATATTGGAACACTGCCCATACAAATGCACGGGAATAATCACTTTTGTTTTTGGCGTAATAGCTTGTTGTAAACTTTCAAGATTCACAGTAAATGTATCCGGGTCAACATCAACAAATACGGGAGTTAATCCCAGCAAGGCAACGACCTCCACGGTAGCGATAAACGTAAATGAAGGCGTGATCACCTCATCTCCTGGTTGTAAATCCAAAGCCATTAAAGCAATTTGCAAGGCATCTGTACCATTACCACAGGGAATGACGTGTTTTGCTTTGGTATAAGACGCTAATTTATCTGTAAACTCCTTAACAACAGGACCATTGATAAATGCGGCACGCTCTATTACATCTTTGATAGCTGCATCGATCTCCGTTTGAATGTTTTGGTACTGCCTTTTAAGGTCAACCATTTGTATTGTATTCATATTGAAGGTTGTATATACGTTTGTATTAATTGTCCAGGATTGTCAGCCTTATAACTGAACTATCTTTTGGTTTTGTTTCGTTTATACGCACAAAAATAAGAGCTATTTGGATCAGTATTCTACGCCAGTTTTAAACTTTCTTATAGTCCAGATGATCTAATTATCCCTTTCAAACCTGCGTATTCTTTTTTCATAAAAAAACCTCGCAACACTTGTCGCGAGGCACATTACATACCAAATCAGATTAATTTCGCTTTTAAAAAGAAGGAGTCTATTGTGCAAACATGGGGTACTCTTGCATCATGCGACGAACCTCCTCTTTTATTTGACGGTGTTTTAACGCGTTATCTTTATTTTTTAATACTTCGTGAATGAATTCAACAATGGTGTACATGTCTTTTTGCACCAAGCCTCGAGTTGTAATGGCAGGTGTACCTACTCGAATTCCAGAAGTGACAGCGGATGATGCTTGATCGTAGGGAATCATGTTCTTATTCAGGGTAATTCCCGCCTGTTCTAATACAAGTTCAGCTTCTTTACCTGTAATGCCTTTGCTGCTCAAGTCAACCAGCATCAAATGATTATCTGTTCCACCCGATGCCAGCGCATACCCTTTTTCTAAAAATGCATCCGCCATTGCACGGCTATTCTTTTGAATTTGCTGTGCATAGGTGGTGAAATTATCCGTTAAAATCTCATTAAAAGCAACTGCTTTCGCTGCAATGGTATGCATCAAAGGGCCTCCTTGATTACCAGGAAATACAGAAGAATCTAGAAGGGATGACATCCTTCTAATTTCACCTTTTGCATTCTTAACTTGCAATGGATTTTCAAAATCTTTTCCCATCAAAATAATGCCACCACGAGGTCCTCGAAGCGTTTTATGCGTCGTTGTCGTAACGATATGACAATGAGCCACAGGGTCACTCAACAACCCTTTGGCAATTAATCCTGCTGGATGTGCCATATCCGCTAATAGAATTGCTTGCACGCTATCGGCAATAGCTCTAAATCGCTTGTAGTCAATCTCTCTTGAATACGCACTGGCACCCGCAATAATCATTTTGGGTTTTTCTTGCAGGGCAATCGCCTGGATAGCATCGTAATTTAAATATCCCGTTTCTCGCTCAACGCCATAAAAAACAGGTTGATACAATTTTCCTGAAAAATTAACTGCTGATCCATGGGTTAAATGTCCCCCATGCGTCAAATCAAACCCCAAAATCTTATCCCCTGGATTTAAACAAGCGGCTAAAACAGCAAAATTGGCTTGAGATCCCGAATGGGGTTGGACGTTGGCATAGGTAGCGCCAAAAATAGCTTTGATACTTTCAATAGCCATATTCTCCACTAAATCTACATATTCGCAACCGCCATAATACCTCCTGCTCGGATAGCCTTCTGCATATTTATTCGTTAAAATAGAACCATTAGCCCTTAGTACCTCATTGCTGACAAAATTTTCTGACGCAATTAGCTCTAATGATTCACGTTGTCTTGTTTCTTCTCTTTGAATCAATTCAAATAAAAGTTTGTTGTTGTAGTTGTTCATGCTCGTTGAATTAAATTGTAGTTAAACTATTTGTCAAACCTCAACAAAGGTTTTTACTTTATTCGAGCACAAAAGTAGACCTTAGATGGGGTATTAAGACAACTCAGTTTTAGAATTAATGGTAGTCCAGATAATACACTGAAAATAGCCTTCCTACTTTGTTAAAATTGACTTACATTTGGGCTTATTCCTTCTTTTTAGTCCCTATGAAAATAAAATACAGAAGTAAAATAGCTCTCCTTTTGGCTGTATGCCTTGGTGCGACAGGAATAGGATGCCTTGTAGCGGCTTTTTTCTCACCCGAATGGATTATTAGCCTTGTGCTTCTTTTGACCGCTTTTTTTATAGGCGATTTGTATATACGCACCTATTATGAAATTGACACTGTAGCGCAAACACTGCGTATTAGAAGTAGTTTTATAGTAAATCAAACCCTAGCCATCAGTAGCATTCGAAAAATAGAAGAATCAAACAGTCTGCTAAGTGCACCTGCTTTATCAATGGACCGATTGGAAGTTCACTTTAATACTTATGATAGTATTTTACTTTCACCTAAAGACAAAAAAGACTTTATAACTACCTTACAAAAGATACATCCTGATTTGATTTATATTGAGAGAAAAAAATAAAAAATCCCTTTAACCTATAAAGTCAAAGGGATTCTTGTGTTTATTCGCTTTACAACTGCAAGGAAGCAGGTCCAAATTCTTCAAAGAAAATAGATCCTTTATCAATCTGTCGATCTACTAAATACTGATAGTGCTTCGCTATGAACCCACGAGGGCCACAGATATAGTATTCCGCTTCGTGCGATACAATATCCGCTTCAATCTGGGCCAATTCAACCCATCCTGCATACGTATTTGTTGCTGGAACCTCTACAGTATCATAAAAAATGTGTTGAGTCAGATTCCTTGTTTTCTCTTCTACTGCTGACAGCTGTTGCTTAAAGGCGTGGACGTCTAAATTTCTACACCCGTGCACCCATTTAATAGTAGGTGTTTCCTCCTGTTGCACCAGTGATTCTAACATCGACAATAGCGGTGTTTGTCCAATTCCCCCGCTGATAAACACTTTTGTTTTCTTCGGGCTATCTTGCAAAACAAACACGCCCGATGGAGAGGAAAGGTCGACAAGATCTCCTACTTGTACGACTTGATGGAGGCGATTGCTAATCAAACCGTCTGGGTGTTGACTTCCACTTTCTCTCTTTACAGAAATGCGATAGTACTCCCCATTAGGTGCACATGAAATACTATATTGTCTAGGCTGTAAGAGATTCAACTCAGGTAAAAACATACGCAAACTCAGGTATTGCCCTGGTGTGAAATCAGCAATAGGCCCCTGATCCGCTGGATAAAGATAAAAAGAAGTGATTTCACTCGATTCTACTACTTTCTCCTTTACTATAAAAGGTCTCCAACCCGTCCATCCTCCTTTTTCACTTACTTTTTGATTGTAGATATTTTGCTCGTGACCGCTCATTAAATCTGCTAATTCTTGATAAGCGATTGCCCAAGCTTCTAGTAAATCTGTGGTAGCCAACTCGCCCAATACCTCTTGAATTGAAGCAATAAGATGCTTTCCTACAATGGTGTAATGTTCCGCTCGTATATCCAAACTCGTATGTTTATGCCCGATGGAGTCAACGACTGGAAATAAAACACTCGGATCTTCAATGTGTTCTGCATAGGCCAACACAGCCATCGCTAGTGCCGTTTGTTGTTTGTCATTTTGTTGATTTCCTCGATTAAAAACATGTTGTAACTCCGGATTGTGTTGAAACATGCGTTGGTAAAAATGTTTGGTTAGTACCAGGCCGTGTTCGCGTAAAATAGGAACTGTAGCTTGTACTAGTTCTTTTTGTTTTGATGTCATGGTTTATTTCTTTAATTATTCAGATAAAAAGAGCTTTTTATCTTTTATTTACTCATACGACAAGCAGAAATCATCCGCTTGCTTGCAAATAAAAGACTTTTATATCTTTTATTCAAATAAAACCTTGACTTATTTTATGTTTATTTTGTTTTATTTATTTAGGGTGAATTGTCCTTCGATCAAACCTAGGTTGAATTGACCAATGGTCGTAGTTTTCAGCACCTGGGCCAAATTATCTCTAATTTGCTTAAAATCGTGATGCAACGGACATGGATTTGTTTCTGAGCAATAGCTCAAGCCCATGGCACAGCCCACAAAAAGTTCTTTTCCTTCAATTGCCTCCACTATTTCAGCTAACGGTCGATGAAAGTCTTCCACCTCAAGATAAAAACCGCCATTGGGTCCTTTAGCGGATTGAATAAGGCCTTCTCGACTTAGTTTTTGGAGAATTTTTGCTAAAAAGTGTTCGGGAGAATTAATTTCTTGTGCAATCTCTTTTATTCCTGATTTATAGCCTTGCTCACTTCGCTTGGCTATGTACAAAACAGCTCTTAACGCGTATTCACAAGTTTTTGAAAAAATACCCATAGCTTCTTTTCTAGTCTATTTATAATTACACAAAGGTATGACAATTCCTTCGCATTCTATTTATTGTAGCATCAATTGGATATAACAGGTATCCGCTCCTCTCTTTATAAGCTCAGAGCGGAAGTTTTCGATTAAAAGAAGGCACTTCTATTCATCGAAAATCCACTCTTTTCTTCTTTATCTCACCTATTTTATATTTGTTTTAGTGTTCGATGAATCTTCACTACGTTACGATTTTCACTACGTTACGATTTCTCTTCTCTCTTCTCTCTCCTTTCTTCTCTCTCCTTTCTTCTCTCTCCTTTCTTCTCTCTTCTCTCTATACCAGCTCAGAGCGAAAGTTTTTCAAAAGAAGGCACTTCTCTTCATCGAAAATTCACTCTTTTCTTCTTTATCTCACCTATTTTATATTTGTTTTAGTGTTCGATGAATCTTCACTACGTTACGATTTTCACTACGTTACGATTTCTTCTTTCTTCTCTCTTCTTTCTTCTTTCTATACCAGCTCAGAGCGGAAGTTTTTCAAAAGAAGGCACTTCTCTTCATCGAAAATTCACTCTTTTCCTCTCTCTTCTCTCTTCTCTCCAAAAAAGCTATTCCACCTCAAACACCGCCTGAATAGAAACACTAGATCCCAAAGGCAAAGAGCTAGCTCCCCCAGTATTTCGGGTGTGTTTTCCCTTCTCACCCAATACTTCCACCACTAAATCGGAAGCGGGATTCATCAAAACTGCGTGTTGTGTATACGTATCAGTAGTATTAAAAGCTCCGATTAATTGTACACAGCGTTTCACTTTGTTTAAATCTCCTCCTACTGCGTCTTGTAAAATAGCCAATACATTGAGCATCGTTGCTTTAGTAGCTTCTTTGACCTGTTCTTCGTTGACATCAACGCCTAATTTACCTGGATTAAATATCTTCCCGTCTTTTAAGGCTACTTGATTAATGAATACCAAATTCCCTGTTTGCACGTATAATTCGTAATTTCCAACGGGTTTTGGCAAACTAGGTAGCACTATGTTTTTATCCTTTAAGCGTTGATTAACATCTACCTCTACGTGATTATCAACCGTCTTAACTGCGGGTTTTGCTTTTTTATTGCCTCGCAAAGCAGTCGCTACGCGAGCTAATTTCTCCCCTTGATTCTGAGCTAACTTTCGTTCATCTGCAGTAGGACGATCTCCTTTATTAATAGACATGGGACTTGTAACTCCCAATACAGAATTTCCTGTGGTTTTAGTTTTATCAATCGCATCGAACCCTTGAATTCCATTGGGAACTAATACCATTCCATGAACCGCCAAGGTATTCCAAAAAGACTGTAAGGCCAATTCATTTGCAGCACCACTTCCCCCCGACATAAAAACAGTTGCAGGCATTTCTTCCAAGGCACGTGTTGTCCATAGGTCAATTGTTTGTGCAAAAAAAGCACTCATTCCCGTACTGATATTGCCAAAGTAAACGGGAGAGCCAAAGGCTATTCCATCGTAATTTTGCAACTCCTCTACTTGTACAACAGGAATGGATTGCAAACTTGCGTGATTATTCTCTTTTACTTTTTTGATGGTTGCCTTTGCACCTGGCCAGCGCTCTATGCCTTGAGCCATTTCTTTCGCTAAAGTATACGTTCCGCCTTGATCCGAATCAATCAATACTAAAATGGATGTATTTGTTTCTTGTGCTATATTTTTGGTACTCCCCAACACAAGTAAGACCAAAAATAAACGGGATAATTGTTTCATCTTTATAATTTAAGTTTTGTTGTAGGCAAAAGTACGTTTGCTTTTTTTATTAACTTTGCCAAAAATTAGATGCAAAACGACACACCTAAATGTGGGTTACTTGAAAAAAGCCAAGGGGAATTTTTTGATGATTTGTCTATTGATGCCTATTTCTGGTATGTACAAGACTGGAAACACGACCATTACACCCATTCACATCAGCGTTATCAATTGACCTATGTAGAACAGGGATATCAATACTTTCACTTAAACAACAAAACGTACTTGGTTCCTCAACATCACGTAATTTGGATTCCTTCTCATACCGAACACCGCATTAGTTCGGAATCACAAACAGTTCACTTGCGCGTGGCGCTTTTTAAACAAGTCCCTCAGGATGATTTCTTTCAACAAGTACACGTTTTTCCAGCTCCACCTGTATTAAAAGAAATGCTTTTATATGCAAATAAATGGAATCAAGTAATGGACGAAAAACCAGAACAGGTTCTTTTTATTCAGGCGATTGTGCGAAATTTACCTGAGTTCTGCCTAGAAAATGAAAACTTACACATCCCTGTTCCTTCCAATCCTCGTTTATTAACCGTATGTGATTATATCCATACGCATGTTCACCTCAACTTTAAAACTGATGATTTAGCTGCTATTGCTCAACTATCTACACGAAGTTTGCAGCGCCTTTTTAAGCGCGAAACGGGAATAAACATACAGAAATACACCCAGCTCATTCGCATACTAAAAAGCATCGAACTTCATGACACCCAACGATACACCTTAAGTGAAATTGCACATCTTGTAGGCTATAATAGCCTCACTGCCTTTACATCATCCTATCACAATATTATGAAAAAGAAGATCAAAAAGACGAAGTAATTCCAACTTTCAATGCCTCACTTTTTTTTATGCGCTCTCGACTATTTGCGAATTTTTTTATATTTTTTTTAACTTTATATACGCATACCCATTCTTTTTACTTAATTTAGCCCTTAAATTAAAAAACAGTATATGAAAAAATTAGGCCTACTTTTTAGCATTTTACTAACGTCATTTGCTTTTAATACTTATGCTCAATCACCTATTAATGTAGGGATTAAAGCAGGCGCTAACTTCACAAACTTTTCGAGTAATCCAAAAGAATTCAGCAGCAAAACGGCTTCTGGTTTTGGTGTAGGTGCAATGGCGCGTATCAACTTAAATCGTTCGTATATTCAGGCAGATTTAATGTATTCTGAAAAGAACATTAAGTTTGAATCTGAGCTTAGCAGTGATAAGACAAAAATGAAAAACATCGAAGTTCCCGTAGTATATGGATACAAATTACTTAAAAGCCCGTTGTACAACGTAAGAGTTTTTGGTGGTGGTGTATACACGGTTGTTTTAAACGACTTATCAAAAGGTTCGGTTGACAATGCTTTTAATGAATTTGACAAATCAAACATTGGATACCGCGTAGGTGCTGGTGTAGATGTTTTAAAATTCACGTTTGATGTTTCTTATGATGGAGGATTAAATAACGTAAGTAAAAACTTCTCTTCAAAACCGAATACGTGGTTCATTGCAGTTGGATATAAATTTCTATAATCCCACTTCCCTTATATACATTGAGGCTATTACTTTTTGTAATAGCCTTTTTTGTTGTCTTATTTATTTCAGAACAGCTTGTAAACAGTTTAAAAGTTCAAAGCTAGTTTTCCTTTAAATTTTTATTATTTTTGTGCTATGCAAAAGAACATCAACATTCTAAATAAAAGAGCTAAGTTCGAATTCGAAATCTTAGATAAATATACCGCTGGAATTGTACTTACGGGTACAGAAATTAAATCGTTGCGATTAGGTAAAGCTAGTATCGCAGAGAGTTTCTGTGAATTTCAGAATCTAGAGCTTTTTGTGATTAACTCACACATTGAAGAATATGCTAATAGTAGTCACTTCAACCATAAAGCCAAAACAGAACGCAAATTGTTGTTGAATAAAAAAGAATTGAAGAGCTTACACAAAAGTGTTCAGAACAAAGGGTTAACTATTATCCCTCTGCGTTTATTCATCAATGAAAAAGGATTGGCTAAAATAGATATCGCCTTGTGTAAAGGAAAGAAAAACTACGACAAACGAGAAACAATAAAAGATCGAGACAATAAAATAGCCTTAGATCGCTTAAAGAAAGCGCACTAAGGCTGTAATTTACTCCTAGAAGCATCCTCCTTGGATGCTTTTTTTATAACTACAACCGAAAATTACAACTTAAAAAATGAAAAAGAATCTACTATGCGCTCTAGCTGTTTTGCTAACTGCTGTGGCGATGGGACAAAACAGAGAATCAGACAACTACCCTAAAACTGGAGATGGAGAGCCTGTTGCACCGATGATGGCTCCTCATAGTCAAACCAATCAGTACTCCAACAATCAGATTGGCACGGAATATGACTTCGTGCTCAACGATCACTATCGCGAATATGAAAAAGTACCCTTGGATAAAAAGGCTATTATCCTTTATGATTATGACGGAACGTTAAAATCTTTCAACCTGGAAACAAAACAGGTCAATTGGACCTTTGCAGCGAGCGATTCTACTGTAACCTACGCGCGAAACAAAATGACGTTGGAAGAGGGTGTGTTATACGTTCCTTTTCACAATGGCGAATTATACGCTTTAAATCACAAAACAGGCGAGAAATTTTGGGAGGTAAAAATTGGTTTGAAAAATGGTGCACTTAACAAAATGTTCATCAATCAAATTCCTGTAATTCACGACGATAAACTATACTTGGTTACCCAACACGAAAACAAAAATATCTATGCCTTAAATAAGAAAACAGGACGCCACATTTGGAACTATCAATTGGAATATCCCTACAACCACATGCCTGTTTTGTATAGCAGTGGTAAACTATTTGTTCCGAATGCGCCTTATGTCTACAGTTTTGATGCAGAAACAGGACAGGCTTTATACATCCGCGGGTTTAAAACGGGCATGTATTCTAGAGCAGTAACGGATGGAAAGCGTGTTTTTATCGCTGATTTATCTAGAGATCTCTTTGCCTTAGACCCTGAAAAACTAGATATCCTATGGGAAAAAGAACTATCCGAAGGATCCGTTGGACATAAGATGATTTATACAAACAAGCAATTATATATCGCTACTTCGCATAATTTCTATGCATTGAACCCCGAAACGGGAGAAACAATCTGGCAAACGGAAGTGCCACGAAAAGAACACAGTGAATCTCGCTTTGAACTTAAACAATTGGAAGAGTTCAACAACAAGCTATATGCCTACAACAATAAGAGCACCTTCTTTGTTGTCAATCCCAAAAATGGAAAAATAGAAAAGGAAATCGACTTGCAGCATGATCCGATTTCCAATATTCAAATACAAGATGAAAACACCGCTTTCTTCTATTGTGAAGTGGGGTTAATTAAACTCAACCTCAAAACGAGTAAAGAAGAATTAGTGTATATCCGAGGATCTATCCAATCCGATCCGAGTGAAAATTATATTCTGTTGGTACGATAGTTTGTTGATGGTTGATGGTTGATGGTTGTTTGTTGCAGAAAACACTCATGATAAGCAAAACCAATCCTTTGTAGGGGTTGGTTTTTTTGTGAGGTTTATCTCATTAGGTTAATATTTTATATTGGTATTCGATGAATCTACGCTTCGATTTTATTTTCGTATTCGATGAATATATCTCACCTATTTTATATTTGTTTTAGTGTTCGATGAATCTTCACTACGTTACGATTTTCACTACGTTACGATTTTCACTACGTTACGATTTGTACGTTGTAGAGCATTTACAACTTCACAAAGAGCAAACCTCACAACTTCACCTAACAAACAGCCTCACCTAACACAAGAATCATTCTTACACCCAAAATTAAAAACGGCTTGAATCAACAGATAGGCTGCGGGGATTCCCAATACCCAAACGCGTGAATCGATTGTTTGAAAAAGCAACAAAAGAGCGAGTCCCAATCGAATATAGCGCATCGGTGTCCAGGGTTTAAAATACGTCGTGATTTTTTTCAGGTTCATGTTCATTTACTTTAGATTACCCTCAAAAATAGGGTTAATTATTTTTGTACTCGGTAACAATTGTTACTGTAGGTTTAACTTACAACACCTAGTTTTGCTTTACATTAATACTTAAATCGATCATTATGAAAAAAATGCTATGGGCATTTGCCGTGCTAGTAGGAACCACAACCTTGGTCAATGCGACAAACCTTACGCATGCTGTAAACGAATCTGTTTTACAAACAACAACGGGAGATAAATATGCCATTTTAGTTCAATCAACTAAGAATTTACGCGCTTCTATTATGACGGCTTCAGAAATGAAGAAAGACAATCCAGCGGTTGCTTTTGAAATTGTCATCATGGGACAAATGGTACAAGAATTGAATGACAAAGAATTGCGCTCAACCTTAGACGCAGCAAACAAAGTTGGGATAAAATTAGTCGTATGTGAATTTGCTCTTCAGGTTTACGGTGTACAACTAAAAGATTTACCGCGCTATTTCATTGGTACGCCAAATGCACACAAGTATATGTTTCAATTAAAGGAAAAGAATTATAATACGCTTTCAATTTAAATAAACAACAACTAAACAAGTCCCTTTTTTCCAAACAAAAAGCATCCCTCGGGATGCTTTTTTACTGGTTTATATTTTAATTTTTATTTTCTAACATCGGTACAAATCGAAAATCGCCGTGTTCGTGTTTTTCGAATTGAGTTTCATTTAAGCGAATAAGCTCTATCATGGTTTGTTGTTCTTCTCCAACGGGAATAATCAGCCGTCCTCCTATCTTTAGTTGTCCCATCAATGCCTGGGGAATAAAAGGCGCACCTGCAGTTACAATAATCGAATCAAATGGGGCGTAATTAGGCAACCCTTTATAGCCATCTCCAAAGGTCAAGAGCTTGGCTCGAATACCTAATTTCGGCAATAGTAAAGACGTTTTCTTATACAATTCCAACTGGCGTTCAATGCTGTAAACACGCGCTCCCATGGCAACCAAAACAGCCGTTTGGTATCCACTACCCGTTCCAATTTCCAATATTTTGTCTTCCGGTTTTACTTGCAGTAATTGCGATTGAAAAGCAACCGTATACGGATGTGATATCGTTTGTCCCGCTCCAATGGGGAAAGCCGTATTTTGATAGGCAAAATTTTCGAAACTCGAATCTATAAATAAATGTCTAGGAATACGTCTAATTGCTTGAAGTACGGCCTGATTTTCAATGCCTTTTTCCTTCAATGCTTCAACCAACTGATTGCGCAATCCCTGATGCTTCGTAGAATCCTTCACTATAATTAATAATTTAGACAAAAGTAACCAATATTTTCATAAAAAACACCTTTTAACCTGGAGACAAAGAAGTAATGTAAAAGATTTAAAGCCGAAATTTTACCCATTCCATAAATAAGTTTTATTTTTGTTCAAAATAATTTTTTATGCTTAAAATTGGCGTATTGGGAGCTGGGCATTTAGGAAAAATTCACTTGCGTTTGCTGAACCAATCAGAAAAATACGAATTAGTAGGTTTTTATGACCCTTTTGCAGAAAATGCAAACAAAGTAGCACAAGAGTTTGGTTACACCAAATTTGATAGCATTGACGAATTGATTCAAGCAGTTGATGTCATCGATATTGTGACTCCTACACTCTCCCATTTTGACTGTGCAAAAAAAGCCATTGAAGCGGGAAAACACGTTTTTTTAGAAAAACCCATTACTACTACCGTTGAAGAAGCAGAAGCGATTATCGACTTAGCTAAGCAATACAACGTATTGGGGCAAGTGGGACATGTGGAGCGTTTTAATCCAGCCTTCGTTGCGGTTCGTTCAAAAATTGAAAACCCGATGTTTATTGAAACCCATCGTTTGGCGGAATTCAATCCTAGAGGTACCGATGTTCCTGTTGTTTTGGATTTAATGATTCACGATTTAGACGCCATCCTAAGTGTGGTACATTCCCCTGTGAAGCACGTTAGTGCTAGTGGGGTATCTGTCTTAAGCGAATCACCAGACATCGCCAACGCGCGTATTGAATTTGAAAACGGATGTGTTGCCAACGTTACAGCAAGTAGAATCTCGATGAAAAACATGCGCAAATCACGCTTTTTCCAACGCGATGCCTATATCTCTGTGGACTATTTAGAAAAAACTTGTGAGGTGGTAAAAATGAAAGACGCTCCTGAAACACCTGGAGATTTTGATCTTATTTTACAAAATGCCGAAGGATTGAACAAACAAATTTACTATGACAATCCAACAGTTTTACCAAATAATGCTATCTTAGATGAACTGGAAACGTTTCACGATGCCATTGTAAACAACACAAGACCAATCGTAACGTTAGAAGATGGTACAAAAGCCTTGCGCTTGGCCTACCAAATCATTGATGCATTTA
Source organism: Myroides fluvii (assembly GCF_009792295.1). Taxonomy (NCBI): domain Bacteria; kingdom Pseudomonadati; phylum Bacteroidota; class Flavobacteriia; order Flavobacteriales; family Flavobacteriaceae; genus Myroides; species Myroides fluvii. The sequence continues at coordinate 100,163 of NZ_CP039934.1, forward strand.
AAAACTAAAACAAACATTAACTCGTTAATATAAACTATCTTATGAAAAATATTGCTGTAATTGGCGCAGGAACAATGGGGAATGGAATTGCTCATACTTTCGCTCAAAAAGGCTTTAAAGTACTTTTAATCGATATCTCTGAACAAGCGATTGAAAGAGGGATGAATACGATTAGCAAAAATTTAGACCGAATGGTTGCGAAAGGTTCTATTACAGAAGCGGACAAAAAAGCAACCATCGAAAATATTATTACGTATACCGAAATTAAGGACGGTGTTGTAAACGCTGACTTAGTTATCGAAGCAGCTACTGAAAATGTAAATTTAAAATTAAACATCTTCAGAGAATTAAGTGCTGTTTGTAGCGAGGACGTTATTTTAGCCTCAAACACATCTTCAATTTCTATTACGCAAATTGCTTCCGTAGTAAAAAATCCAGAACGCGTAATTGGCATGCACTTTATGAACCCAGTGCCCATCATGAAATTAGTGGAAATCATCAGAGGATACAATACAACAGATGAAGTAACGAAAGCCATCATGGAATTGTCATTAAAATTGGATAAAGTTCCTACAGAAGTAAACGATTATCCTGGTTTCGTAGCAAACCGCATCTTAATGCCCATGATTAATGAAGCAATTGAAACGCTATACAATGGTGTTGCTGGTGTTGAAGAAATTGACACGGTAATGAAATTGGGAATGGCTCATCCAATGGGTCCTTTACAATTGGCTGACTTCATCGGTTTAGATGTTTGTTTGTCTATCTTAAACGTGATGTATGACGGTTTCAAAAATCCTAAATATGCCCCATGTCCCTTATTGGTAAATATGGTAATGGCTGGTAAATTAGGCGTAAAATCAGGCGAAGGATTTTACGATTATTCAGCAAGCAAAAAAGCAGAGAAAGTAGCAAAAATGTTTGCTTAATTCAAAGAAAAACAAAACAAACAATCATACCAAGACAATCGATATCCATTGTCGATTGTCTTATTTTTGATACCCTATAGCAAAGAATGGCAAAAATAATTCCTTTTCAGGGCATACGCCCTACACGAGATAAAGCTAATCTGGTCACTTGTCGATCTTTCGAAGATTACAATGCCGTGGAATTAGCCTATCTTTTAGATTACAATCCCTTTTCATTTCTACACGTTTTAAACCCCGCTTATGTCAACCCTCAAAAGGTTACCAGTGACAAGCGCTTTAAAATGGTAGCTGCTAAATTTAACGATTTTAAAAGGGAAGGAATCTTAACAAAGGAAGATAAACCCGTTTTGTACCTCTATCAAATAGAAACTAAAAGCTGGAAATTTACAGGTATTGTTGCAGGAACTTGTATCGAAGACTATGAAAATAACATTATCAAAAGACACGAAGACACGCTAGAATATCGCGTTAATCTCTTCAAAGAATACCTCTATCACAGTCGATTTAATACAGAACCGGTATTGATGATGTACCCCGATAGAGAAAACATTAATACTTGGATTGCCCAATACAAAGAAAATCGACCAATTTACGATTTTACAACAGTGACCAAAGAGCGACATACCATTTGGAAAGTCGATGATCAAGCCTGTATTGATTGGATTTGTCAAGAATTTGACAACATTCCAGAAATGTACATTGCAGACGGACACCATCGCTTTGCGTCAGCCGCTCTACTCAAAAGAGAAAATGGATTTGAACCGCATTCACACAGCAATACGGTTATGACCTTTTTAATTGCAGAGAACAACATTAAAATTTACGAGTTTAATCGCATTATCCACGATTTAAACAACCATACAAAAGAGGAGTTTTTAGCTTTATTAAGTGAGAAATTCAACGTAAAAAACAAGCAACAACAATTGTGGAAACCCTCCAAAAAGATGGAATTTGGCATGTACTTGGATGGGGATTTTTACTCCCTTAAACTCAAGGATAAAATAAAAACAGACGATATTTTAATGCAACTGGATGCACAAATCTTATACGATGCTGTTTTAAACCCTATCTTAGGGTTAGATGATTTGAGAAATGATGCTCGAATTGATTACGTTCCTGGGAATGAATCCATCGTAGCCATTAAAGAATTAGTGGATGATGGAGAATATGAGGTTGGTTTTATGTTATATCCAACCAATGTACAGGAGATTAAATTAGTAGCGGACCATGATTTGATTATGCCGCCAAAGAGCACCTACATAGAACCTAAATTTATGAATGGCCTATTAACCTACGAAATTTAAATACAGAATATGATGTCAAGGATTGCTGAGAATCTAAAACGAATTAAAGCTGATTTACCGGAACAGGTTCAGCTAGTAGCTGTTTCTAAAACCAAGCCCAATACGGCTATTTTAGAAGCATATGAAGCAGGACAAAGAGTTTTCGGTGAGAATAAAATACAAGAAATGACGCACAAATATGACGCGCTACCGAAAGATATAGCCTGGCATATGATTGGACATGTACAACGCAACAAAGTGAAGGATATGGCGCCGTTCGTCGCTCTAATTCACGCGGTTGACAGCTTGCGCTTGTTGACGGAAATTGATAAACAAGCCAAGCGCAATAACCGCGTTATTCCTTGTTTATTACAACTGTTTATTGCCGATGAAGAAACAAAGTTTGGCCTAAGTGAAGAAGAACTATTCGAGCTTTTGGACAGTGCGGAATTCAAAGCCCTAAACAACATTAAGATCCAAGGTTTAATGGGAATGGCTACATTCACAGAAAATCAAGATCAAATTAAACAAGAATTTTCTACCTTACAACTTATTTTTGAAAAGGTACAAACCTATAATCACTTGCCTAATGTAGCTTGTGATACCTTATCCATGGGAATGAGTAATGACTATCAAATTGCCATTGGATGCGGAAGTACAATGATTAGAATAGGAAGTACAATTTTTGGAGAACGCAATTACGAATTAAACAAATAGTATAGTATTGTACGCAGTTTTAGATATAGAGACCACAGGTGGTCAGTTTAATGAAGAAGGGATAACCGAGATTGCCATTTATAAATTTGATGGTCATCAAATCGTTGACCAACTCATTAGCTTAGTAAATCCCGAAAAAGAAATACAACCCTTCGTTGTCAAACTAACGGGGATCAATAGCGCTATGCTACGCCTAGCACCTAAATTTCACGAATTAGCTAAACGCATTATCGAAATGACAGAAGATTGTGTACTTGTTGCTCATAACGCTGCTTTTGATTATCGCGTATTGCGCAATGAGTTTAGTCGTTTGGGCTATGATTTTAAAAAAGACACCCTGTGTACGGTTGAGCTCGCTCAAAAACTATTACCTGAAATGCCGTCGTATAGCTTGGGAAAATTAGTGCGTAACTTGGGCATTCCCTTGGCTGATCGACACCGTGCTTATGGTGATGCACTCGCAACCCTAAAACTCTTTCAATTACTCTTATCCAAAGACACCGAAAAAACAATTCTAACAAGTATGATTAAGTCTGATATTAAAACAGGACTTAATCCCAAGTTTTTTGACATTACAGATAACCTCCCTACTTCTGTGGGTATTTATTATATTCACAACGAAGAAGGCGTGATTATTTACATTGGTAAAAGTCGCAACATCAAGAAGAAAATCATGCAGCACTTTACCAATAATTCGGTGCTATTCAAAAAGGTACAAAAGGAAACCTATACGGTTACTTTTGAGAAAACGGGAACTGAATTAATTGCTATTTTAAAAGAAGCAGAAGAGGTTCTTTTAAATAAGCCTAAATACAACAGGGTGACCAAAAAGGGAATCTTCCCCTACTCCCTCTATATTAAAACAAACCTACAAGGGTATTTTTATTTTAGTTTAGAAAAAACCGATGGCCGCAAGAAAAATCACATGGCTTTTACCTCTTTGGCAGAGGGAAGAAAATTCGTAGATAAAATTACAGCGGATTTTGAACCTCCTTTTTATGTAGAAGTACTCCATGAAAAAAAATCAAAAAAAGTTACAGAAGAAACTTTTTGTACTACATTTGATATTGCTTTCAAAGAATATAATACACTATTACTTAATCTATTACAAAATTACGACCTAGATGAAGGCAATGTATTGATTCTCGATAAAGGACGTACTATCAACGAAAGAAGTGCCGTTGTCATAGAAAGCGGTAAATTATTAGGCTATTGTTTTTACGATTTGAATTATCAAATCAACGACCCTGCTAGAATTGCAGCAAACCTTACGCCTATTACTTTTCACCGCAACAACAGAAATATTATACTCAATTATTTGAATAAGAAAGCTGGTTATAAATTAATCCATTATTAAAAGTATATACGTTGAGACGCAGACTAAAAAATAAGTGGGATATTCTGAAACAGAAGATTTATATCATCATCTATGGTTCTAATACTTTTGCGGGTAAACTATTCGATTTAGTTTTACTAGCCGTGATTCTATTGAGTGTGATTTTGGTTATGTTGGAGTCGATTGAAAGCTACGACATGAAGCATCACACCCTATTGAAAGTATTAGAATGGGTGATTACTATTTTCTTTACGATTGAATACATCTTGCGGATTATCTGCAACAAACAACCGCTAAAGTATATTTTTAGCTTTTATGGTATTGTCGATTTAATCTCGATTATGCCGATGTATTTGTCGTTCTTCGTTTCGGATTTAGGTGTTTTATCTGTCGTTCGAGCCCTGCGTTTACTGCGCTTATTTGGTATTTTAAATCTCGTCCCTTATATTGGACAAGAGTCAAACTTAAAACTCGCCATCAAAGCCAGTCGAACAAAAATCATTGTTTTTATCTACTTTATTGTCGTGGTTTCTATTTTATTAGGCGCTTTAATGTATGTAATTGAAGGAAAAGACAATGGTTTTACGAGTATTCCGAGAAGTATCTATTGGTGTATTGTAACCCTAACCACAGTGGGATATGGAGATATTGCACCCCAGACGACTATCGGACAGATGATTGCTTCGTTTATTATGATTATGGGATACGGTATTATTGCCGTTCCGACTGGAATTGTAACCGCTGAATTTACCAGTTTAAAGCGCAATAAGAGCATTGACGCTAGACGAAGAAGAACGTGTTCTTCTTGTACAACAACAATTTATGATGATGACGCAAATTATTGTTATAATTGCGGCCAAAAATTAGGAGATGTCTTTACCCGATAATACCCATTATTTACTCGTCGTTATTGGCCCAACCGCCATCGGAAAAACGGCTCTAGCTATTCAATTAGCTCAACATTTTCAATGTGAAATTCTATCCTGTGATAGCCGTCAGTTCTTTAAAGAAATGACGCTGGGTACTGCAGTGCCTTCCAAAGAGGAACTAGCAGCAGTGCCACATCACTTTATTCAACATATCAGTATTGAGGATTCCTATTCGGTTGGGGATTTTGAACGCGATGCCATGGCGCATTTAGACCGCTTATTTCAACAAAATAAGGTTCAAGTGATGGTTGGTGGATCCGGTTTATACGTCAATGCCATCTTAGAAGGATTGGATGAGTTTCCGGATATTGATCCTCGCATACGCGAAGAACTCAACCAAGCGTTAGAAGAAAAAGGCTTGCCTTACCTTCAAGAGAAATTAAGAGAACTAGACCCGGTACACTATAAAAAAGTGGCGCTAGACAACCCTCAACGTGTCACTCGCGCGTTGGAGGTATCGATCGGCACAGGACAACCCTATTCTAGTTTTTTAGCAAAGAAAAAGGTCAAGCGCAACTTTGTTCCTATCGTTATTGGATTAGAAGCACCCCGTGAGATTATGTACGAGCGCATCAACAAACGCGTAGACCTTATGCTGGAAGCGGGCCTAGTAGAAGAAGTGAAGGCCTTGATTCCCCATCAAACATTAAATGCCTTACAAACAGTAGGCTATCGCGAGCTCTTCCATTATTTAAATGGCAATGGAACACTCGAAGAAGCTGTAGAAGAAATTAAAAAGAATACGCGTCGTTTTGCCAAGAGACAAATTACTTGGTTCAAACGAACACCAAATGCTACTTGGTATGGGTATCAAACCGATCCAGAACGCATTATTACCGATATTACCCAGCAACTAAACTAATCAATTATGCCCATTTCTGACCAATTCACCTCTATTCACCAACAGTCCTATGAAATTGACTTCTTTGCATGCTCTCCTTCTGGACATCTGAAATGGGTGGATTTATGTAAACTCATTCAAAGCGTTTCGGCAGATCACTCGGTACTTGGCGGAATTAGTTTTTGGGATTTAAAAGAACACAACCAAGCGTGGGTACTCAGTAAATTTCGAATCGAAAAAAAAGCAGAACTTCCAAAATGGCAGGATAAGATTACCATTAGCACTTGGATTGAACGCTTGGATGGTGTACGCTCTATCCGAAATTTCGAAGTTTACCTTGGGGAGCAACTCATTGCAATTGCTTCTTCTCTATGGGTAATCATCAATACAGAACGCCGTAGACCTGAGCTCATTGCACTACCACACGAACACTTTATTAAATACACAGATAAAAAAGTAACTCAAGCAGCGTTTGCGAAACTACACAAAGGTGCCTATCATACAATTGACCAACTCCGCGTGAAGCTCTCGGATTTGGATATGGTGAAACACGTAACGAATATCAAATACCTTGAATGGTGTATTGATGCTGCCTTTGCCTGCCAACAAGCTGTGGATAAAATACAAGTAATTGACATGCATTTCTTAAAAGAAACCCGTATCAATGACACCTGTGAGGTTCAATTCTTACAAGAAAATCAACAACTACACTACCAAATTTGTGTAGAGAATGTGGTTCATTTCTACTGCTTGATGGAAGTGGAATAGATTGTGTATTGTAAAGATCAACGAACGTCAACAATCAACCAACAACAATCAACAAACAACAATCAACCAACAACAATCAACCAACAACAATCAACCAACAACAATCAACCAACAACAAACAACAATCAACAAACAACAATCAACAAACAACAAACAACAAACAACAAACAACCGATAACAAAAAAAGGATAAACTTTAGTTTATCCTTTTTTTTATCCTTGATGTAATTATCTTATTCAGAAAATCTTCCGTTAACTGTTAACTGATTACTGTTAACTGATTACTGTTTACCAAACAAACATCGGGCGTTCCGCCATCATTTCGTTTACTTGATCTGCTACTTCTTCGATTACGTCTTCGTTGGTGTGATCCATAATTACTCTATCGATTAAAGCAACGATTGTTTCCATATCTGCTTCTTTCAATCCTCTAGTAGTAATTGCGGGTGTTCCAATGCGAATACCTGAAGTTACGAATGGCGATTTGTCATCAAATGGCACCATGTTTTTATTTACTGTAATTTCAGCTTTTACTAACGCTTGTTCTGCGTCTTTTCCTGAAATATTTTTGTTTCTCAAGTCGATCAGCATCATGTGGTTATCTGTTCCTCCCGAGATGATGTTATATCCTCTTTTCACGAATGCATCTGCCATTGCTTTTGCATTTTTCTGTACTTGTAACATATAAGTAAAGAACTCATCCGTTAATGCTTCACCAAAAGCTACTGCTTTAGCAGCGATGATGTGCATCAATGGTCCCCCTTGGTTTCCAGGGAATACAGCGCTATCCAACAAAGCAGACATCATGCGTACTTCTCCTTTTGGTGTTGTTAAACCGAAAGGGTTAGGGAAATCTTTTCCAATCATGATCATTCCTCCACGTGGTCCACGCAATGTTTTGTGTGTCGTTGTCGTAATGATATGACAATGAGGCACTGGGTCATTCATCAATCCTTTAGCGATTAATCCCGCTGGGTGAGCAATGTCAGCCATCAATAAAGCTCCTACGCTATCCGCAATTTCTCTAAAGCGTTTGAAGTCCATATCACGAGAATAAGCAGAAGCACCAGCAATAATTAACTGTGGCATTTCTTTTTTCGCTATTTCTGCGATTTTATCGTAATTTAATAATCCTGTTTCTTGCTCTACTCCGTAAAATACTGGATTGTACAATTTTCCAGAGAAGTTCACTGGTGATCCATGGGTTAAGTGTCCACCATGCGATAAATCAAATCCTAAGATTTTATCACCTGGTTTTAAACAAGCAGACAAAACAGCTGTATTCGCTTGTGATCCAGAGTGAGGTTGAACATTCACGTATTCAGCACCAAAAAGAGCTTTTGCGCGGTCAATAGCAATTTGCTCTACTACGTCTACTACTTCACATCCTCCATAGTAGCGCTTGTTTGGATAACCTTCTGCGTATTTATTCGTTAAACAAGATCCGGCTGCTTCCATCGTTTGTTCACTTACAAAGTTTTCAGAGGCAATTAGCTCAAGACCGTGTACTTGTCTATCCCCTTCTTCTACGATTAAGTCGAAAATTTCTGTATCTCTTCTCATCTGAATTGTATATTTCGTTAAATTGACCTCAAATGTACAAAATTCGTTTGTTAATTTGCCCTATAATTATATATTTGATTAAACTATTCATTCAATTAATTAAGCAATAAATATGATGATTACGGCAAATGATCCGAAAAGAGAATCCTGGTTAGAAGTTCAAACACAATCGGACTTCCCTATCCAAAATATTCCTTTTGGGGTTTTTATTACGAAAGATGATATTGTAACAATTGGAACTCGTATTGGCGATTATGCCATCGATTTAAGTGCTTTACAAATGTTAGGGTATTTAAAGGGAATCGAATTGACGGATGATGTCTTTTTACAGGATAATCTCAATGATTTTATCTCTAGCGGAAAGAAAACATGGCGTGCAGTTCGAAATAGAATCGCTGATATTTTCGACAAAGCAGATCCAACCTTACAAAACAACGCTAAACACCGAGAAGCGGTTATCTTTAAAATAGAGGAAGTAGAAATGCAATTACCGGTCTATATTGGTGATTATACCGATTTTTACTCGAGTAAAGAACACGCTACTAACGTGGGTAAAATGTTCCGAGATCCGGCCAATGCTTTATTGCCCAATTGGCTTCACATTCCGGTCGGCTATCACGGTAGAAGTTCGACGGTTATTCCATCTGGCATCAACGTCAAGCGCCCCATGGGGCAAACCTTGCCAAAAGGAGAATCTCAACCCGTATTTGGACCTTCAAAGCGCATTGACTTTGAATTAGAGACTGCCTTTATTACAACGGATGCCAACCTATTTGGTGAGAGTATTCCCGTTGATGAAGCAGAAGATCACATCTTTGGTATGGTTTTATTAAACGACTGGAGTGCTCGCGATATTCAAACATGGGAATATGTTCCACTAGGTCCCTTCCTATCTAAAAACTTCGCTACGTCTATCTCTCCTTGGGTGATTACCCTAGATGCACTAGAGCCTTTTAGAGTGGCTAGTCCTAAACAAGACCCTACACCTCTACCGTATTTACAACAAACAGGAGATAAAACCTTTGATATCAACTTAGAAGTATACCTACAACCAGAAAACGGAAAAGATACCTTGATTTGCGAATCCAACTTCAAGTATTTATACTGGACAATGAGTCAACAATTGGCCCATCACACCATCAATGGTTGTAAAATAAACGCGGGAGATTTAATGGGATCGGGAACAATCTCGGGTCCAACCCCAAATAGCTTTGGTTCTTTATTAGAACTAACGTGGGCGGGGACAAATCCATTAACCTTAGAAGAGGGCACTACACGTACCTTCATCGAAGATTACGATACGATTACCATGAAAGGATATTGTCAAAACGACGACATTCGCATCGGCTTCGGAGAAGTAAGAAGTATGCTACTACCGGATACAGCAACAATGAAATAAGTAAAAAAGGATTTCTCTAGCGAGAAATCCTTTTTTAGTTAACCGTTGACGGTTGACAGTTAACGGTTAAATTTTCTGATTTAAGAATACATATTCTTTAATCGATAATCTATCGAAAAAGCAACTTACGAAAAAGCGAAAAAGCAAATCTCCTCTCCTCATCGCCTTCCCACAACAAACAACAAACAAAAAAGCAATCTCACTTATAAAAAAACTCTTTTGTAAAACCCGTCAATCTGCTTCCATAAATCAGGTCTTTTTTGTACTTTTACTTTCTAATTCGTACAAGAGCTATGTCACAAGTAATTTTATCTTTAACGGGGGTAAATATTTACCAAAACAAACACCAAGTTTTATCTAATGTAAACTTAGAGGTGAACAAAGGTGAATTCCTTTATATTATTGGTAAAACAGGAGCAGGAAAAAGTAGTTTCATGAAAATGCTCTATGCGGATTTAGCTTTAACTGAGGGGGAAGGTACCATTGTTGACTATGATTTAAAACAGTTAAAAGAAAAGGATATTCCTTACTTACGTCGTTCGTTAGGCATTGTGTTTCAGGATTTTAAATTACTACCTGACCGCGATGTGTACGGCAATTTACAATTTGCTTTAAGAGCCACTGGATGGGGAGAACAAGAAGCCATTGACAGACGCATTCAAGAAGTATTGGAGCGCGTGGGTATGTTGTCTCATTTGAAGAAAATGCCACACCAACTTTCGGGTGGAGAACAACAGCGTATTGCTATCGCCCGTGCTCTATTAAATGATCCTGATTTGATTTTAGCGGATGAGCCTACAGGAAACTTAGACCCTCAAACCAGCTCAGAAGTAATGGAGCTATTGCTAGAAATCAATAAAAATGGCCGTACGATTATCATGGTCACGCATGATTATGCTCTACTGTTGAAATATCCAGCAAAGACCTTAAAATGCGACGATGGTTCACTGTTTGAAGTGATTCACCGCACCTCATAATCACGCATGTTATCTATTGTTATACCTGTTTATAATTACAATATTCTACCTTTAGTAGAGCAATTACATCGAGAAGCATTTTCTTTGAACATTCCTTTTGAATTATTGGTTTGTGACGATGCCTCCACTCAGGTATATCATCCAGAGCAACTCGAAGCTTTTCCTTATTTACGTTGGTTTTCAAATCCTGTAAATCAACACGTTGCTTATACTCGTAATCGCTTGCTGAAAACGGCACAATACCCGTGGGTCTTACTCCTAGATGCGGATGTTATGCCTGTCTCTACTACCTTTATTCAGCAGTACCTCGAGCAACGAAACAAGGGCTATTTTTTTCAGGGTGGGTTTACTTACCCTCTTTCTACTGCTTCAACTAAGCGTTCCTTGCGCTTCGTTTATGGTTCTGAAATAGAACAACACAAACACCTGCATTCGTGCTGTAATCTCTTTTTTAATCAGCGGGAATTGCAACTTCAGTTCGATGAGGAAATTACCGAATATGGTTATGAGGATACCCTATTTTTCTTCGCTTTACAAAAGAGAGGAATTGACGTTACCCGCCTGAATAATCCCGTGATTCACCACAGCACCGAAAGCAATCAAACCTATTTGAATCGCAGTACACAAGCTTGTTGGGGCTTAGCCCAATTAGTTGAACAAGGCAAGATCAAAACAGCAGAAGTACAATTGAGTCGAGTGTATAGCCAACTAGAAAAAGCTCGTATATCTCCTCTTTTATATGGTATTAATTGGCTTTTGAAGCGCCCTATTCAACGCAATCTCCTGGGTAAAAATCCGTCTATGCCTGTGTTTAAACTTTTCAAATTACTTGAATTTCACAAAGCTAAGGTAGCGATTCGAAAAAGTAAATCCACTGCTGTAACACCTTAGATTTATCGTATTCTTGCATATCTTTTCTGGCTTGAGCACCTAATTGTTTGCATAATTCAGGTTGTGTCATCAGGCTTAAACAACGCTCTACCATTTGCTGTGGGTTTGCTGGGGGAATCAAATAGCCATTCACTCCGTCGTCAATTAAATCTGATGGGCCGTAATCTACATCAAAGGCAACAACGGGAACTTCATGGGCCATTGCTTCTAAAAAAGCCATTGGCATACCCTCCATATTGGAAGTGTGTAGCATAAAAGCACTGGCTTGTATTTCGCGATTGACATCTTCCACTTCTCCTTTCCAAATCACGGAGTCTACTGCTATTGACTGTAGCTGAGCAACATAAGAAGGTGTTCCTGTTCCGCAAATCACCAAATACCAATCAGGGTGTACGACTGCGACTTGCTTCCAAATAGCCAACAGTGTCTCATAATTTTTTTCAGGTACCAATCGACCAATAGCAATTGCCTGTTTACTTAATTTATTTGTAGGCTGAATGTTTTGATTGAGTGCTATCCAATTGGGTATTACCTTTATATTCGCATGTGCCCAATCTTTCTTTGAACTTTCATTGAGTACAATCAACCCTGTAAAGCGTTTACTCAACCATCTTGTTAGATGATTCACAAGATGGCGCTTCCATTTGGATAAAATTGGAGATAATAAAAAATTACGCGAACCGTGTACTTCAAAGTAGATTGGGATTTCTGTCTTCAAAAAATAAGAGGCAAAATACCCTTTTATGCCGTTGTCCAAAACAAAAATAACATCGGGGTTAAATACCTCGATTCCCTGCTGTTGCACAAAAGAATAATAGCGTTTTACCTGACTAATCGTGCGAATAGGTGCCGTATAAAATTGCCATTGAATCTGAGGATGAAAGGAATAAAAGGGTTGTTTTTGGGTGTCATTCGTACTGATAATTTGCACTTGAAATCCCATTTGAACAAAGGCATCCGTTTTTTGGCTGAGGATACGCGCTACACCTCCCCCTCCTGTACTAGAGGTGGTGATATACAATAGCTTTATTCTCTTATTTCCCATCTTTTTATATACTGATTCGCAATTTTTCTACAATCGTGAACATCTTGCACAAATACACCTGCGCGTTGTCCTATTTCATTTATCTTGGATGGATGGTCAATCAACCAACTCAATTTAGCAACTAAATAAGCGATATCTGGTTTTGCCGAAATACACACTTCATCTTCCTGAAGATTATAGTACTCCAAAAACTCCTCAGAAGCACCTGTAAAGACTACCTGCCCCCTTGCCATAGCCTCTAAAGCATTGTATCCTTGATCTTTAGACAAAACCTGATCCAAGACGATATGGGCCTCTGCTCGTGCCTTTTTATAAGTATCGTACGGCATTTGTTCGGCTACAATCAAATTAATTTGATTGCCATACTTGGCTTGAATTTGCTGTAGGGCTTCTTCAAAATAGCCCATTCCCTTTTGGTGGTAATTACCGCGATTGATTCCCAAAAAAATACACACCCGATCGAAGGGAGCAAACTCCTGTGCGTGGTTTTCCTCTAACACAACAGGATGCGGAATCAATCCCTTATACTTAGCATGAGATTGATTGGGATTCACGTAATCCATGTCACTAGCAATAATCCCTGAACAATGTGTAACAATCATTTTTTGCGTTCGCATTACTCCTCTTTTCTGATAAACATCTACGTAGGCATAATAGGGCTTCAAGTTGGGATTTTGAAGTAAAGGTTGAAGCAAAGACAATTCTTCTGGATGAGTCATCAAGTACTGTAATCCAAAAACGTCTATTCCACAAGAGAGGAGAAATACTTTTTTATTTTGTGCAAAAACGCGTTTTAAAATTCGCCTTTCCCAAATGGGTAAGGTTTGAATAGGCCGGTCGTTAATCAGTTGTACCGCATCAAAGTCTTTCATTTTTTTTAGATGCTGTTGCGCTCGCCATCCAATTTCTAACTCGGCTATATCCCATCCAAAAACTTTGTGGATGGCTTTGCGAATCACTGTTGTCCATCGACCAGTTGTCCAAGAGGGACGAATAGATAAATCAACCTGAAAATCCTTGAATTTATCCCCATCACCAAGCAAGACAACCTCTTCAACCTTTTCTTGTTGAATCAGTCCCTTTTTTAAGGCAGAATGTAATCCACTATAATCTCCTATTAAAAGTATTCTCATTATCTTAGCCGTGATTTGCTCAAATGTACGTTTATCTTTTTATGTCTCAAAAGAAAATAAAAATAGCACTATTGGGGGACACCCTTGCTCACGGAGGTGCAGAACGCATCCACAGTACGCTATCTTTATACTTTGAACAGCTGGACTTTGACGTACACAACATCATCAACTTAGATAGTATTACTTATCCCTATGGGGGTGTTCTATACAACCTTGGTGTGGTAAAATCCGCTCATTTTTCGCTTGGGAATAAATTGAAACGCTTCCGATTATTTCAGCAGTATATCCAAGGTAATTCCTTTGATTATATTCTCGACTTTAGAACGAGAAGCAAGCCTTTTACTGAAGTATTGTTGCAGCACTTCATTTTTGACACGACCTATATTCCTACAGTACACAGTGCTCATTTACCCTGGTACTTTACCTCTAGTTCCTTTTGGGGCAAGCGCATCTATCGCAAAGCCCATTCGATTATCTGCGTCAGTCAAGCCATTGCAGAACAGGTTAAAGCGACCTATCACTATCCTCAAGTGCAAACCTTATACAATCCCATTGCTGTGGAAGACATTCACCAGCAAATGCATGAAGCCAATCCTTTTCAAGGGAAACGCTATGTTGTAGCCTGTGGTAGAATGGATACGGATATCAAACAATTCGATCGCCTGATTGAAAGCTATGCGCAAAGTCGATTGCCTAAACAAGACATTCACTTGGTTATTCTAGGAGATGGTGCTCAAAAAATTGGTTTAGAACAACGAGTAGAAGCACTTAATTTAAAAGAGAGGGTTTCCCTTCCTGGCTTTTACGAGAATCCTTTTCCTATTTTTAAAGAGGCTTTGTTCTTTGTACACAGTAGTCGATTGGAAGGTTTTCCGACCGTATTTTTAGAAGCTTTGGCTTGTGGTATACCCGTGATTAGTTTTAATTGTCCCACAGGACCCAGTGAAATCATCCAATCAGGGTACAATGGTTTACTAATCGAAAATCAAAACTTTGACGCACTTCAGGAAGCAATGGAAAAACTTGCTCTAGACGAGAATCAACGCATAAATCTGAAGGCTAACGCTTTAGATTCTGTACGTTCTTTTGACATTCAAGCCATAGGAAAACAATGGTTAGCACTCTTGCGTTAAGGCTACCATTTCTAGAAACTGATCGTATGAACGAATGTAATCCGATTCATCATATAATCCCGAATTCACGGCTAAGCAAACCGTTCCTGTTTGAAAGTTTTGCAATATACTCCAAATACCCGGTTGAAGAATTAATCCCTTAGCGGGGTTGTCTAAAACAACAGTTCTCTTTTGGATACCATCGTCTAATACTACTTCAAGGCTGCCATTAAGCGCAAAGAGAATCGTTGTTTGTTCTTTGTGTGCATGCCCTCCTCTACTTTTTCCACGAGGAACCTCGTAAATAAAAAATACGCGTTTGATATCAAAGGAAATTATATCCCCTTGAATCACCGCGAGATTTCCTCTCTCATCTTGTATTTCTGGGACACTCATTTCACTACAATCAAAAATGCTATATTTTTTCATCTATACTTGGGTATGTTTGGACTCCGAACGGCTAAAATACCAAGAAAAATAGACAACTAAAACACAACTGTAAATTATATATGCTAAAGTGTAGCCTAAAGTGGCTGCTTCCATATCAAAATGATCAATTAACAGATAGGTAAACCCATAATAACAGCTAAAAAACAAGGTTTCACAAAAGAGATAAGGCCAAAGTAGGCGTTCAGTATAGAAAAGCAACCCGTAAATTAACACAGCTCCTTTGATAAAATCGCCGACTAATTGCCATTGAAGCAAATCAATCATGGGGTTAAAACTATCGTCTAAAACGAGTGGAATAATCCAGCTACGCGTTAGGTAAACCACCGCTAATCCCAAAGCGAATAAAGGTAAAACTGCGGTTAAATACAATCGAATAACTTTTTTCTTCTCTTGAAAAAGGTGTGTTTTTGCTAATTGAGGTAAAAAATAAGTAAAAGCCAAGGTCGTAATAAACAGCATGTAAATGCCTGAAATGCGCTGAATACCTTCCCAAATACCGGCGAGTTCTACTCCGGTGTGTTTCATCAACAGCTTGCGTATCCACAGCAAACACAACGGACTAACAACAGCGGAAAACAAGGCCATTACCGCATAAGAAAACAAAGGTTTGATTAGTGAAAAATCAAACGGTTGCCATTTTAATTGCAACAATTGTTTCACCCAAAACAGGGAAACAAAAAACAAAACTACAGGACTTAAGATCATGGCATACAAGGCCCCACCTAATCCTTGGGTATATACTAAATAGAACGTAAGCAGCAAACCAGAGACATTCCCAATCATATTGAGGTAAATTACCTTTTTAAATTGAGATAATCCCGTTAAAAAGGCCATCCAAATACCGTTCAACACTTGTAAAGGAAAGGCAAAAGCCAAGCAAATAAACAAATTGGTCATCGAAAAAGCTCCTTCAAAGAGATAGAGATCCAATTCCCTCCGCCAAACGAATAAACACACGGAAACCAGGAGCAAAACGACGAGCATAAAACGCAACAAAGTCGTTACAAATTGCTCCACTCGCTTTTGATCCGCTCGATGAGAGGCTACGTATTGTACAATTCCATTGGCTAATCCAAAAGAGGTAAAAGCTTCTAAGGAAGCCAACATATTACGCAGATTTCCCATATAGGCCATCCCCGAAGCTCCAACAAAAAGGGCCAGTATCTTGGCAGAAAACAAAGCCGTAACCAATCGAACAACAATACCGATTGTATTCAATAAAGTTACAGCTGTAAATTCACTCTGTTTTATTTTTTGCCAAATTGACTTATCCATTAATATGCGTTTATTGCTTCAATCACTTGCGTAACTTCTTCTTCTTTGAGAACGGGAGACATGGGAATACTCACTACTTCTTGATGAATTAACTCTGTTACTGGTAGCTGCAAATAGCTAAATTCTGCTAAAGCCGGTTGTTGATGAGGAGCAATCGGATAATGGATCAGCGTCTGTATTCCCCTTGACAAGAGATAACGTTGAAAATGCTCTCGATCCGCAACGCGAACGACAAAGAGATGAAAATTATGTCCTCCTTCTGAAGAGAGATGTGGCAAGATAATTTTTACATTTTTAATTTCGCGCAAATAGCGATAAGCAACAATCAAGCGTTTTTGATTGTCTGCATCTAGCTGGGGTAGTTTTAAATTGAGAATAGCGGCTTGAACTTCATCCAAACGCGAATTGTATCCTTTGTATTTATTTTGATACTTGATATGTGATCCGTAATTGCGGGTAGCGCGAATCACTTCTACTAAATCCAAATGATTGGTCGTAATAGCTCCTCCATCTCCTAGACAACCCAAATTCTTACTTGGATAAAAACTAAAAGCAGCCGCATCACCAAAAGCACCTGCTTTGCAACCGTGCAATACTGTTCCGTGGGCTTGAGCGGCATCTTCGATCAATAGCAAGGCTCTATCCTGACAATAGTGTTTAATTTTATCCATTTCATACACTTGCCCGTACAAATGAACCACCAATACCGCTTTGGTAGCTGAAGTCATGGAATAGCTTATCCCGTGAACATCCATCGTGTAACTATCCAAGTTGGGTTCCACCAAAACTGGATTCAGTCCACAATCCAACAAGGCTAAAATTGTAGCTATATAGGTATTTGCCGGTACTAATACGTCGTCTCCGACACTGAGTTTTCCCAATTTAATATACCCATCAAAGATCAATTTCAATGCATCTAAACCATTGCCCACACCTACGCAGAAAGAAGTACCGCAATAGGCTGCAAACTGCTCTTCGAATGTTACCACTTCATTTCCTAGCATATAAATACCATCGTGAAAGATTTGCTTTATTTTCTGCAAATAAGCATCCTCAAAAGGTTGATTAATCTGTTGTAAATCTAAAAATGATATCATGAAATAGATGTGAGTTTAAAAAGTAAATATAGGAGTTTTTTTTGTGGTTGTTTGTTGTTTGTTGTTCGTTGTTCGTTGTTCGTTGTTTGGTGAGGTGGTGAGAGGGTGAGGTGGTGAGGTGGTGAGGTGGTGAGATTTGTTTAAAGAAAACATCATTTTATTTTAGAAAAATCTACCGATAACTCATAACAGCTAACTCATAACAGCTAACTCATAACAGCTAACTCATAACCGATAACTCATAACCGATAACTCATAACCGATAACTCATAACCGATAACTCATAACCGATAACTCATAACCGATAACTCATAACAGCTAACTCATAACAGTTCATAACCGATAACTCATAACCGATAACTCATAACAGCTCATAACTGATAACAAAAAAAAGCCCTACTCATGAGTAGGGCTTTTAACTATATTAAGTAAGACTAATCTGATTTGACAAACGTTTCTTATTTTACTTTATTAACGATAGCTGCGAAAGCTTCAGGGTGATTTGTAGCTAAATCTGCAAGAACTTTACGGTTCAATTCGATGTTATTAGCTTTCAATTTACCGATGAATACAGAATAGCTTAATCCGTGTAATCTTGCACCAGCGTTGATACGCATAATCCAAAGTGAACGGAAATTTCTTTTCTTTTGTTTTCTATCACGGTAAGCATAAAGCATTGCTTTTTCTACCGCGTTTTTAGCTACTGTCCAAACGTTTTTACGTCTTCCAAAGTAACCTTTGGCTTGCTTCAAAATTCTTTTTCTTCGAGCTCTTGAAGCTACTGCGTTTACTGATCTTGCCATTTTTTACAAGTGTTTTTTGTAGTGGGCGACTTTTTCAAGTTCTTCTAAATGCTTAAGCACCACTCCAGGGTTATTAAATAAATTTAACCAAATCTAAATCTAGTTTCCTAGAATTAGATTAATCTTAATTGATCTTTGATACTTTTCTCATCTGCTTTAGACACTAAAGTAGAGTGAGTTAAAGCTAATTTACGCTTTTTAGATTTTTTAGTCAAAATGTGACTTTTGAAAGCGTGTTTTCTTTTGATTCTTCCAGTACCTGTTAGCTTGAAACGCTTTTTAGCACTAGATTTAGTTTTCATTTTAGGCATTTTGTTCCTAGGTATTATGATTATCTTACTTAATTCTATTTTTATTCTTTTCGAGTGAAAGAATTATTTGGTCTTCTTTTTAGGAGCGATGAACATAGTCATACGTTTTCCTTCCAATACAGGCATAGACTCTACCTTTCCGTATTCTTCTAAATCCTGCGCTAATCTCAGTAACAAAATTTGTCCTTGATCTTTATAGATGATAGAACGACCTTTAAAGAATACAAATGCTTTTAATTTAGCTCCTTCTTTTAAGAACTTTTCAGCATTTTTCTTCTTAAACTCATAGTCATGCTCATCAGTTTGAGGACCAAAACGAATTTCCTTTACGGTAATTTGCGTTGATTTAGCTTTCAACATTTTCTCGCGCTTCTTTTGCTCGTAAAGGAACTTTTTATAGTCAATTACTTTACAAACGGGCGGTTCTGCATTGGGAGAAATCTCCACTAAATCTAACTCTTGCTCTTCAGCTAAACGCAAAGCGTCAGCTAGTTTATATACACCCGTTTCGACGTTGTCTCCGACAAGTCGAACTTCAGGAACACGGATTGCGTTGTTTACTCGATGCAAATCCTTCTTCTCTTCGCGAGGTCTAAATCCCCCTCTTTGTCTTACTGCTATGGCTTTAAAAATTTAAATGCTTGGTTCTACAAGCGTTATACATCATTTGTTTTTATTCTCCGAACTGCTTCATTGACGAACTCACTTCTTTCTGAACAAAAGCAATAAATTCTTCAATTTTCATCGTTTGATTTGATTTTCCGTCGTCTCCGTGTTTGCGCACAGAAATGGTACCGTTCTTCTCTTCTTCCTCTCCTACAATCAGCATATAAGGGAATTTCTGCACCTCTGCTTCACGGATTTTCTTACCAATCGTTTCATTTCTGTTATCTACGACCGCGCGAATTTCGTCATTTTCTAGCAAATCTAAAACTTTTTTCGCATATTTTTCATACTTCTCGCTCAAAGACAGGATTATAGCTTGTTCTGGCATCAACCAAAGTGGGAAATTTCCACCTGTATGCTCTAATAAAATAGCTATAAAACGCTCCATTGATCCGAAAGGTGCTCTGTGAATCATCACAGGACGGTGTAATTCGTTATCTGATCCTTTGTAGGTCAACTCAAAACGCTCTGGTAAGTTGTAATCTACCTGAATCGTTCCCAACTGCCAGCTTCTTCCCAAAGCATCCTTCACCATAAAGTCTAATTTCGGACCATAGAAAGCAGCTTCTCCACTCTCGATCACGTAATTTAATCCTTTATCTTCGGCTGCATTGATAATCGCTTGCTCTGCTTTTTCCCAGTTCTCTAATGATCCGATATATTTTTCGGGATTGCTTAAATCGCGAACGGATACTTGAGCTGTAAAGTTCTCAAATCCTAAAGATCCGAAAACGTATAATACTAGGTCAATTACTTTTTTGAACTCTTCATCTAATTGATCTGGCGTACAGAAAATATGCGCATCATCTTGCGTAAATCCACGTACACGTGTCAATCCGTGTAATTCACCTGATTGCTCATAGCGATATACGGTTCCAAACTCAGCAAAACGCTTAGGCAAGTCTTTGTATGACCAAGGTCTAGCGTTGTAAATTTCACAGTGGTGTGGACAGTTCATTGGTTTCAACAAGAACTCTTCCCCTTCTACTGGTGTGTGAATCGGCTGGAAGCTATCTGCTCCATATTTAGCATAATGTCCCGAAGTAACATACAACTCTTTTTGTCCGATATGCGGAGTTACTACTTGTTCGTATCCTGCTTTTTTCTGTGCTTTACGCAAGAAATATTCTAAGCGATCTCTAAGCGCAGCACCTTTTGGCAACCATAAAGGCAACCCTTGTCCTACTTTTTGAGAGAACGTAAATAACTCTAATTCTTTTCCTAATTTACGGTGATCGCGTTTTTTAGCTTCTTCTAATAAAGTTAAATAATCCGTTAGATCTTTTTGTTTAGGGAATGAAATACCATATACACGCGTTAGCTGTTTGTTTTTCTCATCTCCTCTCCAGTATGCACCAGCAATAGACAAGATTTTAAACGCTTTGATAATTCCTGTATTCGGAATATGTCCTCCACGACATAAATCCGTAAATGTATCGTGATCGCAGAACGTAATTGTACCGTCTTCTAGGTTTTCAATTAATTCTACTTTATATGGATTTGCTTCGTTTTTATACATTGCTAGTGCCTCTGCTTTAGAAGCTGAACGCATCGAAAACTCGTGTTTTCCTCTAGCGATATCTAAGAACTTATCTTCAATTCTCTTAAAATCGGCATCTGTTACCTTGTGCTCCATGAAGTCCACATCATAGTAGAATCCATTTTCAATGGCTGGACCGATGGTTAATTTGATGCCTGGGAATAATTCCAATAGCGCTTGCGCCATTACGTGAGAAGAAGAGTGCCAAAATGCTTTCTTTCCTTCTGTGTCATTCCATGAATATAAAACTAGACTACCGTCCGTGGTCAAAGCAGTGGTGGTTTCGATGGTGGTACCATTGAAGTTGGCAGAAATAATATTTCTCGCTAAACCTTCACTTATACTTTTAGCAACATCGAAAGGAGTTACCCCTGAGGCAAACTCTTTCACTGATCCGTCTGGTAATGTAATTTTTATCATAATTATTTTTAAAAAATGAGTTGCAAAGATACAGGTTTTAGCGAATAATAGCAATACATTTTATTCGCTTTACACGCTTTTCTACTGAAATTAATGCAGCATGACTCATTTGGATTTTAAACCCTTGTTTTTTTCCATCTGTTGGATAATTTCTTGGCGATACGTATTTCCCCAATTCGCGAGGGATTGAATGACGGGAGTCAACGTTATTCCAAAGGGAGAGATGGCGTATTCTACAGCTACGATAGCCCCATCTAGTTCCGTTCGAAGCACCAATTGATTGAGTTCTAAATCTCGCAATTCTTTACTGAGTACTTTAGCTGAAATATCGCCTAGTGCTCGTTGCAGTTCCATGAAGCGCAATTTATCGTGTAATAATAGCGTACCGAGAATATGCAACTTCCATTTTCCACTTAAAATGGACATGCTGTCTTTGATTCCCATTACATTGGTCTTACACTGTGCTCGTTGTTCCTCCATTGCTGTACTAAAATTACGCGAGAGGTAAAGGTATGAAAAATTAACGACATTATCCCTATTTTATCTCCCTGCACCATCAAGTTACCAAAAAGTAACTACTTACCTCTTGGTTAGGCCTGCTATTTTCTCGTTTTAATCCACCTAACTTTGCCTAACAAATCAAAAACAAACATGATGAACAAAAAAATAATCTACTGGTTATCAACCGCTTTATTCAGCGCTTTTATGTTATTCAGCGCATATGGCTATTTTACAGATCCTACTTTTAAGGAAGCTTTTGTCTATTTGGGTTATCCCGATTATTTTAGAATTGAACTTGCAATTGCAAAAATACTTGGTGCACTAGCACTGTTGCTTCCTTTTATTCCTCGCATACTGAAAGGATTTGCCTATGCGGGTTTCACCATTAATATTATAGGTGCAGCAATTGCTCATCTAGCCGTTGGTGAGGGTATCGGTTCTTTAACGCTTATTTTTGTAGCGGCTATTTTATTGCTTGTTTCCTATATATTCAACCCTAGCACCACTTGCAATTCAGCAAAATAAAACAGAGGGCTATATAGGGAGGGCAAACTTCCTAGTACTCCCTCCTCTTTGCTAAGCCTTAATTACCTCAATGCATTTAGAGGGCAAAAAGGAAAATAGCAACGGCAAAAAAGTATTCTTAGCAGAAGGTTTCAAAAATTATAACAAAAAGTGTACTTTCGCACTGTATTTTACAACGCAACACACACATTTTATGTACAAGAGTATTCTCAAACCGTTTTTCTTTTCTTTAGATCCTGAAAAGGCGCACCATTTTACGTTCAACTCGTTGAAATTCATCAACAAAATTCCGGGAGTATCTGCCATGATTCGCTCGAAATTCCAGGTGAATGATCCGCGTCTGAAACGCGAAGTATTTGGATTAACGTTTAAAAATCCAGTTGGATTAGCTGCTGGTTTGGATAAAGATGCGAAATTGTACAGTGAGTTGGAGCATTTCGGTTTTGGTTTTATTGAAATTGGAACGATTACCCCTAAAGCACAAGACGGAAATCCCAAGAAGCGCTTATTCCGCTTAGTGGAGGACAACGCTTTAATCAACCGCATGGGATTCAACAATGGGGGAATTGATCAGGCGATTGAGCGTTTGAAGAAAAACAAAGGGACTTTAATCGGTGGAAATATCGGTAAAAACAAAGTTACGCCAAACGAGCAAGCGATTGACGATTACGAGATTTGCTTTGATGCGCTATTTCCTTATGTGGATTATTTCGTAGTGAATGTGAGTTCTCCGAACACGCCAAACTTACGAGCACTACAGGATAAAGAGCCGCTTACAGCTTTGTTGAATGCGTTGCAAACGAAAAACAACAGCAAACCGAAAAGCAAACCGATTCTCTTGAAAATCGCACCCGATTTGACGGATAGCCAACTGTTGGACATCATTGACATTGTGGCGGATACGAAAATTGCCGGTGTCATTGCAACCAATACAACGATTAGTCGCGAAGGTTTACAATCGGACAAAAAGGTTGAAACAGGAGGATTAAGTGGAAAACCCTTAACGCAACGCAGTACAGAAGTGATTCGCTTCTTAGCAGATAAGAGCAACCGCGCTTTCCCAATCATCGGTGTGGGTGGAATTCACTCCCCTGAAGACGCCATAGAGAAATTAGAAGCCGGTGCATCATTGATTCAGTTATACACCGGATTTATTTATGAAGGTCCAGCTTTGATTCAAGCAATCAACAAGAAAATCTTAGAACAATACAAATAAGAAAAATCCGCCAATGGGCGGATTTTTTTATGCTATACTCATTCTTCTTCGAGCATTGACGTGCCTTTTGAGCAATCCCCTGAGGTCCATTCCCACACTTCGTGCAAGCGAATTTTACCACGAGCTAGTATTTCAGGTTTTGATTGACACCTACCCGTCATTAACTCTCCTTTATCATTAATTTGATGGTATCGCATGTCAATCTCTCCTCTTTCATTTACAAGTCCGAGTAAATGCCCACGCACAATCTTTCCGCCTTGGTAAGTTGCCGTTAAGATATTCCCTTCTTGCTTGTAGTGAAACACCGTTTCGTTGGAGGTTTCCCCATTGGGTGTATTACTTGCTGCTCTAAATATTTTGTTGTTGTAGTTAATCATGTTGTTCTTTTTTAGTATGTATGCTCCAGTTGATATTTCACTTGTTCCATGCTGTAATCACTCAATTTTATTTTAGCCTGGATTGGATTGTATAACGCATTGGGATACTTTAATATAGCCAATAAAAGGTACTCGCAACATGTTTCTCTTCTATATTCGTTTTCGATTTGAAAGGTTCGATTAAACAGTTCCACGGTTTTTTCATTGGGATATTTAGCCAATACTTGGTAACACAAGCGCAATTGAGAATGAGACAATTGATCATTATTCAATCCCTCTTCAAAAAATTGCACCACTTCCTCGTAAAAATAGTCATCGGTAAATTCCAACATCGCTTGTAAAGCCTGATAGGGTGATTCTTCTTCTTGAAGAAAGGAAGCAATTAACGCTTTATCTTCTTGCTTTTTATACCTCGCTAAAGGAATCAAAGCCGCTGATTCTCTTTTCTCTTTCACTACTTGTCTTATTCTACTGTAATATTCCGCTTGGGGCGCTAAGTCCTCTAGCACGCTTCTTCTTTCATAGAGCACTATGTTTTCATCATAGATAAAAATACTTTCTAACGTGGTTTGTTCCACTTCATTTAGTTTGTATCCTTGGTAATCTTCCTCATAATATTTTACTACTCCAACGAAGTAGTCGCCTGTGTATTCAGAGCCTCCCAAGCAACCGCTCAACGTTTCTACTCTCGTTGTATCTTGCAAATGAGCCAATAAAATCGGAAATACCTGATCTGAGTTTTTAGCCGCTAAAGCCCTAAAGGCGTAACAACGCACTACTGGATTAGCATAATCGGTTAAGGCTGCCAATTGATCCATTGTAGCTATCTCTTTTAGTTGATTATACCTCTTCCACTGTTCTGAAGCATATCCTCCATCCCCAACATATTCACTTTCAACAACATTGTAAGCTTCCAGTTCTTCCACTACTTTCTTTAAAGCCGGAAGACTGTCTAACTGAAGGGTGAATTTCACTTCTTCCTGTTGGTTTATTTGCTGTTTATCTTTGCAGTTAAACAACGCCATACACAGTACAATACTACATACAAAAGCAATGATTTTCATAGCCTTAATTTTTTAATATGGAATAGACTCTCTATCCCTTTGGATTACACTATATCAACGTACAATAACAGTTATTCTCAGCTGTATCTACTTAAATACCTCAACACCTAAGGTAGAAAATCCCATGGTATTCAAATCCAAACATCCTCCAAAATGATTAATCACCTGATTGCCTATAAAAGGATAGAATGAACCAAAAAGATCGTTCTGAGGGAGGAGTATTGGCTCCAACTTACCCTTTTCCACATCAATGGTATAGAAACAAGCCTGTTCTTCCTCAGTTCCCTCCACAACGGTATCGTATACATAAGAGAAATACACCCGATTTCCTTTGATAAAATAGTCCGGCGCATAGTGCAAAGAAGAATCAAAATCCAACTTAATCTGCCATGCTACTTGTCCTTCTTTGTACAACGTTGCGATATAATCCCCATCAATATAGAAATAGGTTTCTGTATCGATCAAAGACAGGCGGTAAATCAATCGATTAGATGGCAAGGAAACAACCTGCCCTTCCCCTGTTTGAAAATCGTAGCGAAACGCTTCTGCTTTTTTTCTGGGATTCGGCAAAACAAAGGTTTGCATTTGCTCATTCAAATGACCATAAGTAAGCGGATGAGCTCCAGGAAAAGTGTATACCACTTCTTCTGTTTGCCAATTGTAAATAAACACTTTTTCTTTTCTTTTGATATCGCCTCGTATAACAAGCAGATTTTCTACGGGCGAAAACAACCCTTCATAGCCAAAGGCAATCTTGGTTACCATCTGTTCTTCTTGCGTTTCTACTTCTATTATTCGAATAAATCGCTTGCGGGTGTCGAACGTGGTATCGATTGTAAGGGCCTGTTTTCCATCTGCGGATAGGGCTACAATTTCACTTTCTTTGGGTTTCTTGGCTACAAGATATTTCTTTTGCTCTTCCAAGTCATAGACAAAACTCCCATAATTGGAGTTATCACAAAAGAAGGCACGCGGACTCGCTAGACTAATCCCCTGGTCGCTATAATAGATTTCGGGTTGGGTGTTCTTTTTCATCTGGATTTCTTTTCAGGCTAAATATACTTTTAATTCGTGAATCTACCCCTCCTTTCCCCTACCAAAGTAGCGATACCCTAAAAACAAGCTAAAAATATAACGAGTAAAACACAGAGAATAAATCACTTACCTTTTTTTAGTAAAAAAAGGAATAAATACCCCTTGAAATCCCTTGTATTACATGCAAATTATCCTATATTTGCACTCGCAATACAGAAGTAACGCAGACTACTGGAGAAATGGCAGAGTGGTCGATTGCGGCAGTCTTGAAAACTGTTGACTGTAACAGGTCCGGGGGTTCGAATCCCTCTTTCTCCGCAAAGAAAACCGATAGTGTAACTATCGGTTTTTTTATTTTGTAAAAAGAACGGAAAGCTCGCTTTCTGCGTTCTTTTTACAAAATAAAAAAGTGGATAAGCGTAGCTTATCTGTTTTCTTTGTGTCTATTAACCCCCTTTGGGATATGTAATCCCTTGTGTATAAACCGTAAATGTTTTCGTTAGATCGAATGCAACGAAGTATCTGTTTTCTTTTTGTCTATTAACCCCCTTTGGGATATGTAATCCCTTGTGTATAAACCGTAAATGTTTTCGTTAGACAAATCCAACGAAGTATCTGTTTTCTTTGTGTCTATTACCCCCCCTTTGGGATCTGTAATCCCTTGTGTATAAACCGTAATTGTTTTCGTTAGACAAATGCAACGAAGTATTGGTTTTCTTTGTGTCAATTAACCCCCTTTGGGATCTGTAATCCCTTGTGTATAAAGCGTAGATGTTTTCGTTAGACAAATCCAACGAAGTATTGGTTTTCTTTGTGTCTATTACCCCCGAATGGGATATGCAATCCCTCTTTAACTATTCTTTGTCATACCGAGTGAAACGCGGCATACCACTTTGGAATCCGCAATCTCTCTTTTTAATAAAAATGAAAGTATCCAATGTCATACCGAGTGCAACGCGGCATACCACTTTGGAATCCGCAATCCTTCAGTATTTATAATAATTAATTAAAAGCATAAACACCCAATTTTACACCCGAAAATGTAAATTTGGTTTTTTTATGGAATTTATTTAAGTAAATTAGCGTAAGATTTTACGAAATGCGCATATAGGTGTTATTTTACGAAACTACACCGTGTTTTATTTCGCGAAATAACAATGTTGTGCATCAGTCAAAACAGACGCATCGTATAAAAAACACCATATGGACTTAACATCACTTAAAGGAGAAAAAAAGATACAAGCAATTCTTTCCCTTGCGAATGATATTAAAAATGCAGAACTTCTTTTTTCATTAACTACATCTGAAAAAGGAAATGTGAAACAATCTGCATTGCAAGCATTGGCTACGTTTAATTATGAACCTGCTTTGCCAACTTGGAAAAAACTGATTAATAGCAAAACTAAAGGCGAAAAAATATTTCTGCAAACAACAGCAGATACTATTTCGGATATTGTAGCAAACGAATTTTCAGCATTTTTAACCAAATTATTTAAACAACCAAACGGTTATAAACTAACAGAAAACGAACTAACTGATTTTAAAACCTATATTTCGTTAATGTTAGGTAAAGCAAGTGAAAAAATGCAGAATTTGTATTGGCTCATTGCAGAGAATAACGAAAAATTAAGCTCATTTAATTTTCAGGGAAGTTCAAAAGGTTTGCTTATCAATAGCTACATTCATTTTTACAATCCAACAGCTAACGACATTAAAAAGATTTTTCCTGCTGTTCTATCAATGTCAATTTTAAAAACCTTGGACAAAAGGTTAATAACCCTAGCAAATGAACTTTATAAAAAATATGCTGACAATTGGTTGTCTAGCGTTTTTATTTCAGGACTTCTTACACAACCAAGCAATGATGTTTTCAATAATTTTTTAGACAAACTCAATAACAAAGTAGATGTAGGATTTCTATACGACACTTTTGGAACATTGTACTTTGACAAAAACATAGAAAAACACGTTGGACTATTATTTTGGGGACAATATAAATATGGAGAAATTGATACGAGATTTTCATTTTCCAGACCTTTATTTGAGAATTTAGATGAAAGATGGTTTGACCTATTATCAAATCAGCATCAAGAAAAAGTAACATTGCAAGTTTATAATCGAGGTGGAGTACTTTATGAGGCTTATGATGAAATGCTGACAGAAATACTTCCAAATAAGTTTCAAAGCCAAATTATCAAACAAAAATTACAAGACTATTTTATTAAAAGAGAGGAAAAACATAACGGTTCAAGTACTTTATATCTCGATGCGTTAAATATTCTTAATTATGAAATTAACGAACAAATGGTTGAACGTTTCATAAACTGTAAAGATAATGCAGTGAGTAAATATTCCCTAAAAGTTGACATCAATACGTTCACAAATTGGACGGACAAAAGAAAATTAGAATTCTACGAAAAAATATCACCAAAATTTGTACTTAAAGAAGAAATAGAAAGACTAAAAAATGGTGAATAAAATGACCGAACGCACAACATAGCA
Source organism: Myroides fluvii (assembly GCF_009792295.1). Lineage (NCBI taxonomy): Bacteria > Pseudomonadati > Bacteroidota > Flavobacteriia > Flavobacteriales > Flavobacteriaceae > Myroides > Myroides fluvii. The sequence continues at coordinate 128,867 of NZ_CP039934.1, forward strand.
TTGGCAAAATGGCTACGTTTACGGCCAAATTGATACTTTTCGTTTCTATTTCCGCCACTTCGCAAAGCCCCGAAACGTTATGTAAAATTTTAAGATTGAGCGTTAGTAATAATATCTTTATTTATATCAACAATAGGTAAAATAAAATTATCGAAAGCAGTATCTCTAAATCTATCTAATAATAATCCTCTAGTCGTCGAATATGCAACTGCAGCTATATTTGTGGTTAAATTTTTATCCACGCTTATAATACCTTTATCATCAAAAGTATGTAATTCACCAAAATTTTCCACATGAAAAACATATTCAATTGATATTAAAGATTTTGCTACAACATCTTCATTTTTATCTAAAATTTTCTTGATTTCAATATCCAAAATAGCTTGTATCAAGAAGTGTTCGTCATTAAATCCTAAGTCTATTTTATTATCTACCGTAAAATAGAAATCCTCCGATTCATTAATATCAGATACACTATCAATGTTTAACTTATGAAGTTTATAGGAAATAATATTTAATAATTCAGGGGTAAACATGATTATTAGTTAGCTATTTCGTTAAATTGTCTATTATAATAAACTTCTGAAGGAGGTATTTTACAATTAGATTTTTTTGTAACTTTTGATTTCTATTTTATAGATTCGTGCGAAGTATAATTATCATTAATTAATTCATTAAAATCATCTTCTTTTGGTATTTTAATAAGTTCTACGCCTAATTCACATTGTAACTTACATAATGAACGTAATGTAAAATTATGTTCACCATTTAACCATTTTGATATTTCAGATGGTTTTTTTTCTAATTTTTCCGCAAGTTCTTTTTTACTTAAACCTTGCGATTTTAAAGCTTCATTAATTTTTAAAGTTAATTCAGCATAAATACTTGAGAATAATTTAATATCCTCAGGTATTTCATTAATCATGTTTTTTACAAATTGACTTTTCATAATTAATATAAAATTATAGTGTCATCATCAAAAATAATTTGTGATTCTTCTATAGTTATTATTTTTTCAATAATAGCACTTTCAATTTTGGATGCATATCCTTGTGCTTCATGAAACTTCATAGAAACATCTGGGCTATTTTGCGCTTTTTCTGATGACTTAATTCCTCCGTTAAACAAAACTAAAATATTGTCTGAAATTCTATAACAATATAATCTCAAAGGAAAATTTTTATAAAAATAATTTAATTCAAATATTCTACTACTTCCTCTATCAACTATATACGGTAATGCTTGAGCTTTAGCCTCGTTTCTATTAAACAATTCTACCTTAGCTCCGTGAACCTTACAAATTTCATTAATTACAAATTGTAATAATAATTGAGCTGCTTCCTTAATAGTAGAGTCCTCACTTTGACCATACTTTTCAAAAAACTTATCAGCTTCAGTATAACTATCTTCATCGTCAATATCTTGTCTAACAGAATAAATAGTGCACCTTAAGTCTTCATGCCATTTGTCTTAGAAAAATGTACTCATTATTTTTAATTGTCAAAGTTAAGATTAACTTATAAGTTAATCTTATTTGTTACTACTAATTACAATATTCTAAAAAAAACTTCACATAACAACAGTTTGGCAAAATAGCGTTGCTCAGTTTTGGCAATAATCGAAGTTTTTGCGGTGTTAATTCACTACTTCACCAAGCTGTAAAACGTTAGTAAATCTTTTAAAATAGTATGTATATATTCCATAAAGTTATTCTGTGAAATTTTAAATCCTCACAGCTCTAAAAAATTCTATAGAATAACTTTGATTAATATTTTACTTCTTTTTCTCCACGCTTTGAAAAATTTAGCTGTTTTAGGATTTTCTATAAAAAACTGATTTACATTTTCTAGTTAATTTATTAATTGCTCCTTTTCATTTGCTAAACGCTCAAACTGGGATTTATCAATGGTATTCTTAACAGCTACATACATAGAAAACCCTGTTACTAAAAGTAGAAAAATGTTCAGCACTATCAAGTACAACAACCTTTTAGAACTAACAGTCTTATGTACTTTTAAAAGCTCCTCATTATTTTTTGTTATCTCTCGATGAAATTGCTCAAAAGCATTCCGTAATCGTTGTCCTTGTTCTCTCTGTCGGAGTTCAGCAAGATTCACCGTCACTTTGATATTGCTCAAAAATCTTTGATGGTATCTAAATTTGCGTACTCTAATTGTATGACGTGCTGAAGTAGTAATTTAGTCATATCAGTTAATTTAGGTTTGTTTCACTCACAATATCCATTTTTGGAAATAAAAAAATGACGATACCGAGTGCAACGAGGTATCAAGCGCAAAAGTTGGGGCCAATAACCCTAATCCTCTTATTATAGTCCAGTTTACAGTTCTCATGTCCTTCGACAAAGGAGAAATGGTTAGATGGGTTAAACCGATTAACCTTCCTAACCGATTCACAGTTCGCTGTTCACTGTCAACCGTTCGCTGTCAACCGTTCGCTGTTCATCCATTGCGCATTTACCCGTTCTTTTTCTGCGCGCGCTATCTCTTGGTACTATCTCTTGGTACTATCTCTTGGTACTATCTCTTGGTACTATCTCTTGGTACTATCTCGTAGTCGTTTTCGGCTTCCTTTAGCCATTCAGAGACTAATTCCCAACCTGGTTCGTCTAAGTTTATTAATTCTTTTAGTGTCTTCATTTATTAGGTACTTAGTAGATAAATAGAACTGATCGCTAGTATGCCAAGGATAAGGATTACGATCATTATTTTCCGGTAGTTTTCATAACCAAAATATTCAACGAGTATCCTGCTTTTTCTGTTTCCCGTTGGGTCTGTTGCCCATTTCCATCTCTTTATGTATCCTATTAAAATTAGTGTAAAAATAAGACCAACAGTCATATAGGCGAGTTTGGGGTTATTTTTTATATGGTCAAAAATTTCGTCGATGTTCATTGCATCTTATCTCTTTGGTTGTGTGCTGTAAAATTACTAGTAGAAAGCGAGAAGAAAGCTTTTTACCCCAATATCTCAATTGCAAACCCCTCATTTGTTCCGTTATTTGTTGAATGAAACAAAAAGCGTTTTACTTTTTATTACTACTTTCATTTATGCACGCGATAATTTCTAAAATATCAACAAGGATATCCTCTTTATCATCTCCTAGCATTTCAAATAACACAAATTTATCTGTATTATTGTGAATATCAGTCAGGGCCTTTTTTAATGTTAGCAATTCCTCTTTTGAGATGTCAAAAGTTAGAATTTTTGAGCCGTAAGCATTTGTCAAATCAGCACTTCCGTTTCTTTCACTTTCAGCAACAATTGCTGTTAGTGCAATTACCGCATCTTCATAATGTACAAACTGATCGAAGTCTGGATTTTCAAGTCGGACGTTGTTATCTGTGCGTTGACTGAGTAGATCAGGTTGATCAAAATATTTTTTTAAGTCACAACGTTTATAAATTTCCGTCAGCGTTAATTTTTTACTTGGAATTTTCTCCAAAAATTGTTGAAAGTCTCCACCATAATCACTTCCAAATGCGGTGTCTTTCCATTTTTCTATTGCCATTTGTTTTTATTTTAGTTTGTGTTTATTGCTGAAGCGTTGTTCTAAAAATGGAACACAAGATTTCGAGGCATGGCGATGGCAGGCAAATTGAAGCCGGAACTTTCAATTAAAATACAAGTTTACACCGAAGTGAAAAAAGTGATATCGAACCTTTTCATCCCCCTAACCTCCGACCCTTATTTTATTGCCAGCGGGGATTTTTTCAAACGTACGATTTTACTATAAAATCATACGCGTGTTCGGTAAAATAGATCGGAATATTGCCCCAATCTAATTTTCTTTCTTTTGCCGTTTCGTGTGCTTTTTTCATTATTTCCATAAATCTGGCAATTATAATTTGTTCACACCAATCTCTTGCCTCTTGCATTTCATCGGTCCATTCGTCATTTTCCTCCTTTTCTTCAATCGTTTCAAAGAGAGTTTGAAATTTTTCGTAACCTGTCAAGACAAATTCTTTTGTTGTCATTACCTCTCTTTTACAGTCCGAGAGCCATTCCATGTCCTCAAGGTCTAGTCCGCCGTCTTCTTTATAGGCAATGCCGTCTATGTACCAAACATCCGTGTTTATGTCAAATTCGTTCATTTCAAAGTACATTGCTTTAATTTCTATTTTCTTTGAAATTTCTTTGTAAAAATTGTCCATCCAATTGACTAAATCGTCGGTAGGATTTGTAAAGGATTTACCCATAATATCGTGAAATTCTGTTGTAGCAATTTCACTAAGCTCTTTTTCCGCAGTAATAATGGCTTTCTCAAAGTCAAGATTTTCAAGGTCAGAATTTATTTGTTCTGCAAAATCAAAGTTCATTTTTGTGTCTTTTAAATATTATTTGTTTCTGTCATTACCCATTTTTTATCGGTTTCCGCTAACTTGTATATTCCACTTTAAAGTAACGACAAGCTGCCAAAATTAGATGTATAATCGTTGCTTTTTAGTTACCATTCTCGCCAATTATCAATATATTCAGTTTTTTCATCAAGCCCTACAATCGTGCCCATTTTATATAAAGCGGCACATAATCCTTCTCTTTCTTCTGTGTCGATGGTACTTTCAATACCATCGTTATCTTCAATTTTGTTTAGTGATAGCACACAATTTTCAAACAAATTAAGTATTTCGCTACTTTCTGTGTTTTCGGGAAGTGCAATTAATTGGTCTCGAAGCAAATTGAGTTCGACCATTAGAATTGGTTCTAAATCTTCATAAACGACTGGAAGCGATTGCTTGAAATCAATCTTTTGTAATTCTAGCTTTTTCATAATTCAAAATTATCTATTTTTTTGTGAGAAAATTTAAGCGTATAATTTATTTCTCCTGCTTTTTTTGTTGCAATTCTTGCTTGGTTAAGATCAAGTCGATATTCTTTTAGACAAGTTTTGATACTGCTAACCGCTTTTTCACTATCTACAACGCTACAAAAAATATTAATTTTCTTTTGCCCCATATCAAAACCATCAACATCGCCTAATCCATTCCAACCAAGATGGTTTTTTAAATATTCTTGCACCTTGTCTTTAAGCCATAAATCTCTTTTATTCCCTAAATCACTCTTTAAAGGAAACTGAACAACAACCCAGTGATGATTATCTTGATCAATTTGATAATAGCCCTTGTTTTCACAGTCTTTACAAAACTTGTTTACAAAATCGTCATTTTCATTTTTTGTTTCCATCGGAATCTCTTCTACTTTTCCTTTGTAACCAACTTTTCCATCGTGAACAATTGCTACTTTTCTTTTTTCGTCAAACCAAGTTTCTTTGTAAAATAGTTGTTCTTTGTCGTCAGTTTTATAATATTTTATCATTGTACGTTCACTTTGTTTATGCTGTTAGCCATGTTGATGTATAATGGTAGTTCTGGTTTTTGGCTTTGCCTTCTAGGGTTTATATCTGTAGAATCCTGTGCCATAATTCCGGTTGAAAAGTTAACTAGACCGTCGGACTCAAATGTACTATATTTAGTTCAATACGGGTTGCAGAGCAACTAAAAGTATTAATTAATAAATAGGCTTCTGAAGGATGGACTTATAGTAGATTAGAAAGTGTATCTACTTATGTAGGAGCAGATAATGGTTGTTTTGGTGTTGGTGCTAAACCAGGTTATACAACAACAAGACAAATGATTGTATTCTCTAAATAGTGTGATATTTATTGCTGTTCATGATAAAATCTATTGGTTTTTATTTCCAACCAGTGTTAGAAGAAAATGTATCTAAAGAGTGGAGTTATTCTTCCTGAAAATCCACTAGCAAAGAGAATACTTTAGTTGGTTGTAAGGGTATTTTGTAGGGAAGCCTACGCCAGAGCAAATCAAAGAGCTTCGTTTGAAAGAGAGTTTACCAACCATCAATGAACTAGGTAAATATATATTCGTTCAGATGAAACCATTCACTGCTCATCCATTGCCCATTTTCCCCATGATTGCACCGTTTACTTGATTACTACTCATTTTTGAGAGTATGCGTCCTAGCTACCTTCACTCCTATTCACGTTGTAATACTAAAAAAACAAAAAAACGTACAATACCCCCTTCCGTATTCTTCCATTTTTGAAAAAAAAAGGTGTAAATTTTCTTTTTTGTTTTGCACGAAAAATCACTACAAACTAATAACCACTACACTAACAAGAATAAGTTTAGAGTTCCTTTTGGGTTTGTTCGGTGTTTGCTTTGGGTTTGCTTGGTTTGAGGGCCTTTTACCGAACAAACACAAAAGAAAGATAAAACAAACCCAAAAAGAAGACCACCTAGAGGCTATTAAAAAAATCAATAACCACCGAGTTATTATTTTATTTTGGAGTTCGATGAATCTCCACTGCGTTACGATTTCATTTTACGCTTATTTCACCTTTTTGACGCTCAGAATTGGTTAGGAGGTCAACGAAAATTATCTTGATATTGAACGATTCGTTGTCTTTAAAACTTTAATCTGCTCTTTTGGATTCTATTTTTTCATTTGATAAGGCATAATGTCCTACTCTACTTGTGTTTCAGTAATGGAATAGGTAATCCCCTTTTCTCCTTACCTACTCTTTGTCATACCGAGTGAAACGAGGTAGTCTCTATGTTAAGTATCCTCTTCATCTTCTTGATTCCAAACGTTTAAAATATCTTTTTCAAGTACATATGGATTATAGTACGATTTTGCAGATAAAGGGTGTTTTTTATGTTGTTATGAACGTAAATTGTATTTAATTAATCTTGATATTTGATATCAGCTAACTTGGTGTATAAACCGCTTTGTTTTGCCCTAATATAAACAAAAAGACCAAACCTAAATTTGATTGTGGAATAAGCTGCAATGAGAAGAATTATTTTCTAGTTAATTCGATACATCTAATTTTTGGAGGCCATACTAAATTAAAAAAAATGAACAAAGTAGAAATATTTGAGAACGAAAGAGCAGCGGGATACAATCAGTTTGTAGAAACGTGGATACCAAATTATAATTATTTTTTAGATCGTTTGCCTAAGCTATTGAGCGGAGCAAACCATAAAAATGTATTAGTAGTGGGTTGTGGTACTGGAAATGAAATAGAAAGATTTATTCAATCACCTGAAACTTGGACCATAACAGGTATAGATCCTTCACCAGAAATGATTAAACAGGCGAGTGATAAACTGCAAAACAACAAGAATGTAACGTTAATTGAAGGTTTAGTTTCCGATTTAAATATCGAAAAAAAGTATGATGTAGCTACGCTCTTATTGGTTTTGCACTTTCTTGACGATAACGGGCAAAAATTAAATTTATTGAAAGATATCGCCAATCGATTAATGTCGGGGGCAACATTTGTTATGTTGGATATTACAGGTAATAAAGAACAAATTAAGCAAAATTTAAACGTGCTTAAACTTCTTTTACCAGATGGTTTGGACGAAACAGAAATCAGTAATCGCTTGAATAGAATAGAAAATGAACTTTTTTCTGTTTCAGAAGAAAGGTTGTCAGCCTTGTGTATTGAAGCTGGATTTGAGCAGCCACTTCGTTTTTTTCAATCGTCCATTTACCAAGGTTGGTTAACAACCAAAAAATAAGGTAAACCCAAAAAAAGGTAATAGTATTATACATTAAACCTCGTATTCCAAGAAACCATCGTGATGTCTATTGAAAATTTCCTCTTTTCCCGAATAAGAGAAAGATCTTATATTGGAATATTTTACCGAATAATTTTCTAACTTTACCATTCAATCTTTTTAAATCAATGGCTTTATCTTTGAGCCTTGTTAATTCAGCTATTACTATGGAACACAAAATACACCAAGGAAGAAATGTCAAGCGTTTTAGAGAAATGCTTGGAATCAAACAAGAGGTTCTTGCTTTTGATTTAGGAGAAGATTGGAATCAAAAGAAAATTTCTTTACTAGAACAGAAAGAGGTGATTGATCATTCGCTCTTACAGCAGATTTCTAAGGTGCTGAAGATTCCTGTTGAAGCAATTGAGAGTTTTGATGAAGAGCAGGCGATTAATATTATTTCTAGTACATTTAATGATAATGCTGTCGGAGTCATAGTTAACAATAACAATCCTTTAGAAGCAATTGTAAAACTTCACGAAGAAAAGATTGCTTTGTATGAGCGTATGCTTAAAGAGAAAGAGGAGATGATGGCTCGTTTGGAAAAGTTGATTCAAACTAGGTAGATATAAGTTTCTATATATAACAGAAAAAAGGTAGAATTACTAGAGAGGGTATTCTGCCTTTTTTGCTTATATAGATTATTCATCCCTTTGATATAATAGCCAACATGCCTCTATTAATCTATTTATACTAATAAAAGAGGTATTAACTTCTATTAATGGTGGTTCTATAAAGTCTCCAATTGCAAACTGTGTTATTTCAAATAAATCACTTTCTAACTTAACTACAGATTGTTTTTCAAAAACATGTTCAAATACTAAATAGGGATTTAAATATTCCTCTTGCGAAAGCGAGCCCAAGAATGTCATCAATTTGGAAACTTCTGATTTGTCTATTGGACTTATCGAATAGTATTTTTTTGGGTTGCTTACTATCTTATAACTGCAACGTACAATCGAACGCAGTAAAGAATAGATCAAGAAAACTATATGAGGGGTTTTCTGTAGATAAATTTCACTTTTATGCGTGTGATTCATTAATTCTGATAGATGCAATTTTAACTCAGGAGGGTGAACTACATCAAATAAGCAGTACAACATATAATAAGGATTCTTGATTGGTTCTCCATACCACATATGGGCTTCTAAAGAAAATTTTACTTTTTTCATCATTCATATCTTTTATGGTTTATTTAAAATTATCATGCTTTATATCAGTAAACTATTCGTTTGATAGGTAAATTATCTGCTATAAAAGTATTATTGATTTTGAAAATATAAGACTCATTAAAACATAGAAAATCAGAACTAAAAGAAAAGAATTATTAGGTTTTATTTTTTATTACTGATTACACAAAGTTAGGCCATGCCTAGCGGTTCACTAACAAGAAATTCCCCCATAAATGCTTGACTAAAGTTTTTGTTTTATTGCGTTGCTTCTTGTGCTCGCTAAGTCATTGCCCATTTGTAGGGAAGCCTACAAATAACAACATCTTAATGACATCCTCTTTTTATGACTTCGTTTATTTCAACCAACCGATTCTTCTTGTATGTTTGGAGTACTATATTTAGTGCGTTAAATAAATCCCATTTTCACCTATTTGTTGTGAGGAATGTTATTCAGGTTTCTTCGAATCGCTACTATTAATTGAGGATAATTCCCAAATTTATCTGGAGATAGAATAAAGGAGCTTTTATCAGCTAAAACGATTTCATTGAGGTGAAATCCATCACTTATTTGCCCTGTTCTTCCTTGTAAGAAAGTTTTGTGCTGGTTAATTCGTACAATTTCGTGATACGGTATACTTCTTTTTCTCAGTCCTAAGAAATATTGAATTTCTATTGCATTATTTCTTACAATTATTTTTGTAATTTTTAAAAATTCATATGTTCCACCTAGTACAAATAAAATAATAACAAAGATAAAAATGAGGGCTGCTCTCTCTTTTGTGGGGTAATAATTTCCATCCAAAAATTTAAGACATATACCAATGCTAACAATAGCAGCGAAATATCCAAAAATCAGTTTTAAAATGTATAGATTTCTAAATTTAGAAGTTATGGTTCCCATATCATTAGGTCGTGATTTCTTTACAGATCAGCTGTTTTATTTTCTAAATAAATATAAGATTAAATCTTCATTCTATTATAAATTTTGTTGTTTTTGTTGTTTTTGTGTTTTGACTAGGACAATTTAGAAACCGTAATTGTTATTTTATCCAAATGCTATGAATACGTACTTATATCTAAAAAAGATTTCGTTTGTAAAGCAAGCTATGGGAGCCTTATTCCTTATTTTTAGTGCTTTGTCCCTACTCATTTCAATCAATGCATTACTTTTGTACTTAGTTTTTTTTCTTTTTTTGCAGGGCTTTATTTAGCTACAACGTCAGCCCCTAGCAGCTTCAACCACGCTAAAAGATGAACGAATATGCATCAACGTGTTTAGCGAATCGAACAGTAATAAAACGTTATTCAGGACGACGGATAAAAACGAAGCGTTGGAAATTGCTGAAATTATTGCTTCTTTTTATAAAGTTGACATTAAAAACAAGCTGTAATACAACGTATCCCTCTGAGCAAGTACTTCTTGTTTGATCTAAAAACTAAATTGGATCAAGTGATGGTTGAAGTACTCGAAATTGAAATTGAACTTCCCTACTTGCTCTTGCAGTGGGCTGGAAAACTACTTTGGAGTTGTTGGGTTTTTGGTTAAATAGTAGGTAGACTCAAAATATTGAGGGGTTTATAGATTTCCCTGTCTTATTAAAAAATGGGGTTATATGTTTGAAAACAATAAGGGTTTATTTATTAATAGAATATCATGATATTATTCAAAATCTAAAAAATACTTATCTTAGTAAAATACACTTTACTACAAAAAAACTATGAACATCAAAAATAATGAAGTAGAAATAGACAAGGCTCTTCCATTTAAAAACTGTAAATTAAATAGACAGATTTACGCTACTACTTTGACAAGTATAATTGAAAATTATAATCAAGGTTTTGTTCTTGCCATCAATAACAAATGGGGATACGGTAAAACTACATTTGTACAAATGTGGGAGCAACACTTAATAAATCAAGGCTTTCAAACGATATACTTCAATGCTTGGAAAAATGACTTTGAAGATAACCCTCTTCTTGCTTTAATAGGTGAATTGAATTCACATTTTCAACAGAACAATAATATTGCACCAGTTATTCAAAAAGCTATTACAGTAGCTAAAAATGCAGTTCCAACTTTGGTAAAGGCTGTTGTGAGCAAATATATTGATACAGAAATAATAGTAGATGCAATTGACGGAATCTCTAAAGGAACAATGGAGTTATTTGAAAAGGATATAAAAGAATATAATGATAGAAAAGAATCAATAGAAGAATTCAAAACCTCTCTTTCAAAATTCGTTGCAGATAATACAGAAGATAAACCCCTTATTTTTATAATAGATGAATTAGATAGATGCAGGCCTAATTATTCTGTATTACTATTAGAACAGATTAAACATCTATTCTCTGTACCTAATGTTGTCTTTATTTTATCCATTGATAAAATTCAACTAGGAAATGCTATTAAAGGTGTTTATGGTAATGATAAAATCGATTCAGAAGAATATCTTAGAAGATTTATAGATATAGAATATTCTTTGCCTAAACCAGATAATTATATTCCTTTTCTATATGACTATTTTGATTTTAAGTCCTTTTTTTATGATTCGGATAGGATTCAAAGATTTGGAATAAATTATAACCAAGATGACGAATTATTTCAAATATCTTGTAAGAACTTGTTGTCTAACCTAACTTTAAGACAACAAGAAAAAATCATGTCACATATAAGAATAGTACTGAGAATATGTCCTAAAGGATATATATTTCATTCTCATCTATTAGTTTTTCTTGTCTATTGTAAAATTATACATCAAGAATTTTATTTAAAACTAATAGGAAAAGAAGATATCCAAACAGTCCATAATGATTTTTATGCTATAATTAAGCCCCTAATAAAAATTAAAGAAGATGACATGGTTAGTTTAGAAGCATTCTTTTTACAAAGTTATTACTCTAGTTTAAGTCCTAGAAATTATGCTATTTATAACAGTAAATCTAATAGTTCAGATGACTACGACCTGCTTATTGAATCAAAAATCAATAATGAACTCTTTATAAGAAAACTGAAGAGTATTGATTCAACTAGATTTTATAATGCGTTTTATGATTCAATTGATAATTTGCTTGATAGGATAGAACTTACTAATGGGGTAATTATCAATTAAAAATATAATAAGAAATAATAGTATTTCCGGAATTCAATAATAAATATTAGGATAATTACTTTATGTTTGAAAAGAAAATAATATTATTTAATTGTTTCGAGATTCGTATTGAAATTATCTTAATAAGTAGTTATGTTAGCGGTAATCTATCCGAAAAATCTTTATAAAAAATGCAGATAAACATACAAGCATTAAAAGACTTGATTGAAACTTCAAAAACAGAAAGAGAAGTTTTAGGCAGAATAATTAATCCAATTATCGAAAAATTCAATTTGCCACAAAAAGAAATTTTAGAAGTCTGTCAAATAGGGAAATTTGTATATAAAATAGATTGCGAAATAAATATTGTAGATAAACCAAAACCGCCAAGGCCAGACTTTATAATTGAATATGACTCAAAACTAGTAGGATTAGAACACACAAGAATATTTAGTGAGAATGCAGACAATTATAATCGTACTAAATCTATTATAGAATATTCAGAAAAAGTTTATAGAAAAATATTTCCAGAAGATAAAGTTCACGCAACTATTTCAATCATTGATGACAATATTGAATATAAACAAAGTGAAAAAAAATCAATAGCAATCGAAATTGCTAAATACGTTAATTGTGTAAAAAATCAAATTGCAGTAGAAAAGCCAACATTTATTGAAAATGTTAGAACAAGAATACATTCACAGATTGACTTTACTTATAAAGAAAAAAAATGGGAAGCTGGATATTTGACTAAAGAACGTTTAGAAGAAGCAATTCGGAAAAAAGAAACAAGACTTGAAATTTATAAAAAAGGAGAAACAGAAATTTTAGAGTATTGGTTAGTGCTTTTAATTGGTTCACTTTCATCGGCATCCTATGAATTAAAGGAGAATGAAAACTATGAAATGTTATCTGAGTTTGATAGAGTATATTTAATGACTGACTTTGATGCAGAAATTATTAGAATAGCATAAAGTTTTCACAATGTGGTTGGTTTAGTTTATAATTAGGAATTCAAATAGATTATTTCTTTTTGTTAAAGAATTTAAACATCCCAATCATAGTTTAAAACTTTCGTAATAAGGTGCGCACAACAGTTTAAAAAAGTGAACATCCCAATTGTTAAACAATATAAATGACATGGAATTGAAAAGCTATACAGATCTTCAAAAAGAAAAACAAAGCAACCATGAACCTATTTTTTATTCTGATCTTCTTAATACACTTGAGTGGAAGAACAGAAGAAAAGTTATTTTGAATAGAGATAATAATATTTGTAAAAAATGTAAATCTGAACCATCAGAATTCATATGTGGAAAACCTTATAGGAAAACTACGAAAGAAGAAAAAGAAGCTGCTATAAAAAAATATAAAGAAAGTGATATAGCTAAAAAATGGTTCGCTAGACTTGGAAGACATGCTAAAGCAGCAATTCCTATTTCTACCCTAACAGACAAACCAATAATTTTACATGTACATCATAAATATTATATAAAAGGTAAATTGCCTTGGGATTATTTAGATGATGCTTTGATAACGTTGTGCCATGGTTGTCATCAAGAGACACATGACACAGAAGAAATTCCTGTCTATACTGACGAGAAAATGATTGACAAAATGGATTTAACATCATGTGATAGATGTAATGGGAGCGGATATTTATCTGAATTCCATTATTATCAAAATGGCATATGTTTTAAATGTAAAGGAAATAAATTTCTGGAACTAATCTAAGTAAAATAAAACGCTTAGATAGGTTCATTTAAAACTAAACTAATCCTTGAAACAAGAAGTGAACTATATTAGAATATATAAATAGGAGCCCATAACTTTCCAAATTAGCTACTCACCCCAATCCAAGAAAGTGCCCCGTTATTTATAAAGCATACGGCATAAAAGAGGCTAACCCTCTTTCTCAACAAAAACCGATAACGCTCGTTATCGGTTTTTGTTGTTTATTTACCCAAAGGGCAATATATACTCCTCTCTTCTACTCTCTTCCTGTTTTTTGAGCATCAAAACAAAACCTATACTACCTGTATAGTATGGCTTTGCAATGCAGGAACAACTTTAAAGTATACTAATAAAATTACCACAAAGGTAACAGCAAAGGTAACAGCTAGTTATGTTTTGAGGCACTCAAAATTGAAATAGAACTTCTCTCCTATTTGCTTTTGCAGAGTGCTGGAAAACAACTCCGAAGTCGATCGTTTTTTATTGAGATAGAAGATGAATCTTTAATAGTTGAGATTTTTAAAACTATGTTTCCGATTTACATTTAAGTATTTTGATCTCATAAAAAAAAACAATACTCTTTTTATTTTAATAAAATTGTCTGAATATTTTTTTTTAAAACTTTAACTAATTGTTTTTTCTATAATTTTTTTATTATATTGCATTAAATTAATGTTAAATAATTAAAATTTATATCATGAGAAAACTATTTTTTTATTAACTGGAATTTTATTTTCATCACTTATCCTTTCTTGTAGTGATGAAAATAAAGAAGTGTTCAATAACACGCAAAAAATCGTTGATATTAGCAATGAAGAAGTAGAAGCAAAACCCATTCCTGATTTTGATGTTAATGATTTTAGAATCGTAATCTATTTGAAACTTTTAAAAGTTCCTAAAAGGATTAGCCCAACAGGTGGAGGTGGTGGTATTGATTGCTCTTTTGGATTTGGAGTATGTGGTGGTATACTTATCACGTGGTATCAAGTTCCATATAAACATAAACCTGAAGTTTTAGAAAATGAAGATGTTGCCTTGGTTTATAAAGTTGACAAAGATAATAAGAGAGTAATTTTTTACGCCCCAAATAGTTTAACTTCTTTAAATGAATTTAGTCAATCTGATGTTGCTGAATTTACTATCTATGAAGATATGGTAGTTGAAAAAGGTGTAGTATTAAAACCAGGAGATTACCCTAAACAATATGACAGTAAAGGGAATTATGCTTATGCAGTAGATATATATTAATATTTTTTTATGAGAAAATTTTTTAAAATTATTATATTCCTATTTCCATTTATTGTATTTGGGCAAGGAATGGAAATAAAAGACACTCCTAAAGAGTATGTTGATCATATAGTTAATATATGGGAAGTTGATAGTAATAAAATTGTATACATTTCAAATGAAACATCACTCTTTAAATTAGCCTCTAACTTTCATGAATCTGTATTATCTTTTGTAGAAGGGAAGCTTTCTACAAGTGCTGAAATTTTAGACGGAAGAAGAAAACGGAATAAAAAAGTTTGCGGACTAGCTTTGAATAATTTGGACATTGAAAATGTGAGAAAACATTTAAGAAAAGGAAAAGATTACACTAAAATTAAATTAAAAAGGATTGTAGATGACACGGAATTTAATTTTGGAAATGATAGTATGACCGCAGTACTAGTTTATTCAAAAAAACTAGATTACGTCATAAATGATTATTTTAAAGTATTAAAGGAATTTTCGGATAAAGGGATGGATTATGTTATTATCACGATGGACAATGAAATATCGAGTCAAATTCCAGGGGCATTAAGTCAAGGACAAGGTGTATCATTTTAATATTTAAAAACAATAAGTAAGCCCTGATATTATTAGGGCTTACTTATTTTTATTTCCCCATTCTTTAGAGGTAGTTAATACCTAAATTATAAATTTTATGATTAAAAATAAATATCAAAAATGATTATTAATAAAGGGAAAAAATAATTAAATCATACAAAACATCATAAACAGTACTTTTTTTATTACACAAATACTTGCCATATAAATTACGTATTTTTACTTTTTAGAATCAAACGATTCCAATCATAGTGTAAAACTTTCCGAATAAGGTGCTCACGACAATCCAAAAAAGTGAATATCCCTATTTATAAAGCATACGGAGTAAAAGAGACTAACCCTCTTTCTCTACAAAAACCGATAGCGCTTGTTATTGGTTTTTTTGTTTATTTACCCAAAAGGCAATAGGTACTCCCTTTCTTCTACTCTCTTCCTGTTTTTTGAGCATGAAAATAAGCACAATGCTGCCTGTATAGTATGCCTTTCAATGCAGGAACAAATCGAAGCCTAGCGAAAATAAATCGCTCCAATTCCCCCCTTGTTGGTCTCATTTGCATGGTGGACTCAGAGGATGCGACCCTTCGTTGCCTCAGGGTGACATACTGGATGGAAGTACGGTCTGGGAATACTCTCGTACATTCAAATGTATCCACCCGAGCAAGTACATCTTGTGAGATATAATTATTCTATAGTGTCTGTATGTAACTTATCAGAGAGAAATCAAGAAGGTACTTAAATGTGACTTGCTTATTTTGGATGATTTTGGACTACAACCTTTTGATAATCTGATTAGAGAAGCGCTCTTTGATATCGTTGATCAAAGGTATAATCAAGCTTCTATTATTTTATCCTCACAAATACCTGTAGCTGCTTGGTATCCTTTAATCGGGGAAAATACTATTGCAGATGCGGTTCTTGATCGAATCGTCAACTCTTCTCATAGAATAGATCTTAATGGAGAATCAATGAGGAAGACAAACTTTTAGCGTTTGAAATAACTTTTTTTGTATTATTGTATAACTTTTAAAAGTGGCACCATTTGACTGAAATAACCACACAACCCTTGTTCTTCCCATTTGCGTGGTGGACTCAGAGGATGTGACCCTTCCCCTTCCTTCGTCAAGATGACAACGCCTTCTCATGGACATACTGAGCGGAAGTACGGTCTGGGTTGGAATACTCTCGAGCATTCTAATATCTATCTGTAAATTTCCATCATATAAATACGCACTTAGGTTATCCCATCTAGTTTGGGAGTAAGCAAAAGCTTTGCCTACTTGATTTTTAGGTAAGGTCAATTTCATTTGATTGCCTCGACGATTGATAAAAACATAGACGCTCTCATTATGAGCCACTTGATTCAGCTCATTTAGGATAATTATGTAAGCAAAAATGTTTATATTTGTACTATGATTAAGCAATTTGAGAAATATAAAGGAATACATCCGGGTATTGTACTTGATAGAGAATTAAAAAAACGTTCTATCAAACAACGTCCTTTTGCTTTGTCTTTAGAGGAACATCCTCAAACGTTTAATGCTATTACCAAAGGTAAAAGAGGTATCAGCACGGCATTGGCATTGAAGATTGAGCGAGAACTTGGGTTGGAAGAAGGTACTTTGGTGATATTGCAAGCCTATTATGATATTCAAAAAATCAAAGAAAAAGAAAGCAAAAGCACTCCTGATCTACATATCCTGAGTAAAGCTTTGTTTTGGGATACGGATATTCAACACATCGATTGGAATCGACAATACAGAGCTGTTATTCAACGTGTTTTTGAGCGAGGAAATGAGAATGACAAAAATGAGATTATCCGCTTTTATGGTACTGAAAAAGTAAACCAAGCTTTGCAGGAGTCCAATATCAGAAACCCTTACACGATTTATAGATCCAATAAAACTACAGGCTAATTATGATGTATTATAACACGGTCAATGATCTTTTAAAAAGCACATTGATTACGCTAATGGAGTCCTCTGTATTTCAGCCTTTTCGTTTAGTAGGCGGTACAGCATTAAGCCTTCAATTAGGACATCGTTTGTCTATAGATATAGATTTGTTTAGTGATGCCCCTTATGATTCTATTGATTTTAAAGCTATTGATGAATTCATAGAAAATACATTTCCCTACCACCATCATTTTTCAAATCTTAATCCGGCAATGGGTAAATCTTACAGTGTGGGTACAGATAAGGAAAATGTGGTAAAATTAGATGTGTTTTATACGGATACTTTTATACACTCTCCTTTGATTGTGGATGAAATCAGAATGGCTACTACCGAAGAAATCATTGCTATGAAAATTGATGTAGTACAACGTATAGGTCGCAAGAAAGATTTCTGGGATTTGCATGAATTACTACTCCAATACACTATTTCTACCATGCTTTCTCTCCATCAGGAACGTTATCCTTACACACATGATGAAGAACTTATATTGGATAATCTCATTAATTTTGAACTTGCTGATGATGATTTTGATCCAATCTGTTTAAAAGGGAAATATTGGGAATTTATAAAGGAGGATATTGTTGATACAGTAAAAGCCAATTATATTGATTTTTATCTTAAATTTACACAAAAAATATTATCTTTTTAAATTAAACAAAATGATTAAAACTACAATGAAAATGATGACAGTTGTATGTACTGTATCAATGTTATTAACTTCTTGTTATTCTTACACCAGTGTAGTAGGAAGTGGAGCCCAAGGTAACAATCAAACGACAAAATGGAATCACTATGTAATTTATGGATTAGCACCCGTTGGAGTTTCTGACTCAAAACAAATGGCTGACGGAGCAGCAAATTACACAGTCCATACAAGACAGTCTTTTGTGAACGGATTAGTTTCTGCTATAACTTTCGGAATATATACACCTTCAACAACGACCGTAACCAAATAACATCTAACGCAGAGAGTTTGTTATTTAATATCAAACTCTCTTGTTTAAATTTTATGAAAAAAATACTTTTTTATCTATCATTAGGAATATCAATTCTCTTATTAATCAATATTTTAAATATTTTGATATCTGATTTAAATCGACTTACCGAATATGGATATGGTTACTTAACAGGAAAAGTGATTTTATTAGTTGTTTTCACAACAATTGTACTGATAACTATAAAACATAGAACTAAATAAAAACGGTAAAAAGGAACTACTTACAATATATTTTTGGCCCAGTTAAGTGTTTAAATTGAATTTTATTTCTAATTCCCACCACTGTGTTAAGCTTAAAACATTACCCTTACTTTCACCTACGAAACCAAAAAATGAACGAATTTTATTTAAAAGAAAAATCGATTGACCTAGAATTAAGCGCTGGTAGCTACCAAATATTTTTCACCGGTGGTTGGTTTATTAAAAACCTGGAGGAATTAGACGTTGAGCTTATCGATATAGAAACCAATAAAAAAATAGCACTGATTTCTAACAACTTTTTTGGCTTGCGAAAACAAGATTTTATAAAAGGACAAAAAGCGGTTCTTGCTTTTCAGTTTAATCTAGTAAAATCATCTCGCTTAACCTTTTCAATACACAATCCCGAGACTTTACTACTACAAAAAGTGCATCCTTTTCTGTTTCTTTACAACATTTTTTTTCCTAGAAAAGTAGAAGTAGACAAAATTAGGGTTGTCATTAGATAAAACTACCGCTAACAGCAGTAACTGTTACACTACTCCACTTGGAACCTAAAAAGCGAAACTTAAATATATGAGGGCTTTTTCGGAAGCTTATCCACAACTTCCAATTGTGCAAGTGCTATAGATGATAAACTAAAAACACCAGCAGACGGAGCCTACAATCGGACTTTTGTTGTGTGCTTCAAAAAGCAAGGTGAAAGTAGAATATGCAATGCGAGGTTTGACAAGACCATTGGGTGTTGCTTCATACGAATTGGAACAGTTGATAAAAGAAAATAGGGACAAGCTGAACGAAAATGGCGAAGAAAAATAATCAAAAAAACTGCTGCCTATACCCTGGATGTACTGCCAATAGAAAATTAAAAGTTCAGCCACTTCATTAGGTCTCAAAAGGATAGCATTGATTTAAATAAAAACACAAACAAAAAAAATGGCAAAATTAAAACCCAATGGGCAAAGGGCTAAAAATGCAATCCTATTGATATGGATGATGTTAGCACTAGATATTATAGCTTTACTTTCGAAGTATTTTCAATACGATCTCCTTCAAGCTGTGGCCAATGGCTATGAAATCTCCATGGAAAAAGCAAATGCAAATGACACCCGAGAACAAATAATCAGTCTACTCTACTTGATTACCTATATCATCTCGGCAGTAACCTTCATTCAATGGTTCAGACGGGCGTATTACAATTTACATCAAAAAGTATCTAATTTATCGCATGCAGAAGGTTGGGCTGCAGGTAGTTGGTTTGTGCCGATTCTTTGCTTGTTTAGACCCTACCAGATCATGAGAGAATTATATGAGGAAACAAAAGCAGTATTGGTAAAAAAGGGGATTAATTTCAATCCGAATTTTACTACAAATGCTTTAGGATTGTGGTGGGCCCTTTGGCTTTTAACTAATGCAATAGGACAATTCGTATTTCGGTACGCACAGCATGCTGAAACAATAGACGAATTAACGATAACTACAGTAACAAGTATGGTAGCCAACACCATAGGTATTCTCCTTGCTTTAGTTACCATCAAAGTTATTGCGAACTATGCGGCAGTTGAATCTTTGTTACTAAAAAGTGAGGAAGAAACACGGAATGATTAACAAGTGTTTACCACAAGGACTATTTAAAATGGTATATAATTTATTATCTTGCATAAAACCAAATTTAAAATGAAACTTCTAAAAAACCTTTAGATAGACGGTTTCCGTGAATTCTTCTAGTTTTTGTAAATAAGTTTATCCAATACGCCATGTCATGTACAAAAACAGCTCTCTTTGGATGCCCTTCAGGGAATTCTTCAATTATATAAGCATCTACTCCATATTTTTTTTCTGCATTGGGGTACTTAAAATCATCTAACTTTGAACCGAATTGATTTATTATTGCACGATCTATAAAACTGATAAAATCAATATCTCCAGGATTAACTTTTTTAGTCACAAAAGAACCATCTACCCATTGTCTTAAAGTATCCAAATCACAAACTTTTTTTAAATCTTCACTGTATTTGAAATAATTTTCAACTACTTCTTTTCTTGTTGATGAGGGAATAGTAGTTGCGAATTCCAATTCTAATTCTGCCCATGTTGAAACAATTTTATTAGCAGGTACAAGTAACCCTGAGTTATTAAAAATCAGCATAATAAATTAAATATTGATAATCAAATACACGAAATAAACTGCTATTAACATCTGTTTTCAAATAAGGAAAAACTACGATTAAAGATTAATGTTCTCCATTTTGCTAAAAACAATTGTGTAAACTAGCTAACAAGAGTTTTTCCTTTCTTAACCAAGGAAAACCGCTATCATTCTCCTTTGGACTATCTATGCTATTTGGCATTGTAAAACCAACTATTACCTTCTTATTTTGAATAGAAGTGATCGCAAACATTCCTAAAAATTTTATCTTTACCTAAAAATAACAAAATATGAAAAAGATAGTTCCCCTTGTACTACTCGTTATATTGACTTTGGGCATGCGTAGTTGTAAAGAGCAAGAAGCAACGAAAACCTTTGAAACAGCGGATGTAGTAGGAACTTGGGAACTCTCCTCAGCAAAGCTTTACGATAGAGAAGCTAAGTTTTTAACTGAAACAACGCCGAAGGATGAATTTGGGTGTGGAAACCTAACTTGGATTTTTACCACAGATCAAATCGAGATTTTGACGTATGTAGGAAAAGGCGAAAACGGCCAGTGCCTGGAAGAAATAATCCGATTAAGTTATACCCTTCAAGATCACACCATCCATACCGTAGACGATACGGGGGTAAAAGAGGAAATGCTCATCACCCATTTGACCGAGGATGAATTCACTTTTATGACTTCCCTACCTAATCCGCTAAATGAGAAAGATAATGCGATTAAATATACAGAAATTCGATGCAAACGAGTGAAATAGAAAAGAGATTGAACGTTTTTTTACAGACTAATCAAGGATTTCTAACCAGAACACCAAGTAAAAACAGTAATAGCACATTTTACAACATGAAGAAATTGACAATTATAGTATGCAGCACCCTTCTTTTCATGGGTTGCACAAAAAAGAAGGAGAACAATACACCAATGGAATCAACAACGGCAGATAGGACACAAACGGATACCTATAGAATCAAACTAAATTCCATTGAGGGAGAACCTGGTTTAGCGGATTATGCTCAAGAAGGAAAAGAAGTACAGGGCGAAATCACCAAGCAATTACAAGGTTCCGATGGCAGTGAATACTATGCAGTAAAGCTTGATCAACCCTTTGAATATAGCGAATCGGCAGCTACGGCTGATGCAAAAGCTAATTATCTCATAATTGGTGGTCGATTTCAGGGACAACCTTTACAAAAAGGAGCCAACCATACGGTTGTCAATGTAGCCATTGTAGTAGATGATACTGCCATTTCTGACGAACAGTTAGACTTTTCTAAGGCTATCTTTGCAGGAATGGGCGAAGCAACAGAAATTAAGTAATCATTGAACAGCCTCATTTAGAAACCTTTTCTCGAAGTAAATGTAAACTGCGGTTTTAGTCAGCCTATACATCCGTTGTAATTCCGCCTTAATCAAATCCCCTAGTATGCGAATGAAAACTATTTTACCCCTCTTACTGTTCTTTTTTGTTTTCTCTAACGGTAGTTTCGCTCAATCAATAGATGATTCTTTCTCTCAAAAAAAGATGTTGAAAGATTTTGAGCTATTCAAGGAAATTAGATTGAAAGGCAATTCGGGGCTCTACACCTATCGCACCAAAAATCAAATTGACAGTATCTATACTTGGGCAGCAAATGAAATTAAACGATCAAATACGTATCGTGATTTTTATACCATCCTTTGTCAAGTAACGGATTATGAAGGGAGCTTGCACAATGGAACGTATTGGATTTAATTAAAAAACGTCAAAATACCCAACAGCCTTAATCGTCTGCAGTAAACAAAAAAAGGATATAAAAGAATAAAACAGTTTCTGAATCGAGGTGCTAGCAAGTGTCACCCTTTTTCTATTGATGCAGCTAGTTTTGCATTACAATAGTGAGAAGGATCAAAACCAGACCCAAAACAAACAAAATAGACCAAGGATTGGCAAAGTTAATCGTTAGGCCAAAACTAGCCACTCGCTTGGGTACAATAAGTCGTTTATCTTGGGGGTTGAAATAAAATACACCCCATTTCCAATGGGAGGGATCGTTAAAATTGGAGTTGCTCATTTTGTTTTCATTTTATAGATTCTTCATTGAAAAATTCCTTAGTATTCTATAGCTATCGAAAGATAAGAAAATTTTTCACGACGGCCCGTTCACTTCTTCTACACACAAGAATAAAGCAAATTAGACAGCAAAGGCAGTTTATCCAATAAACAACACTTGCGTTAGCAAAAAGCCGAGACCATTAAATAAGAAGTGTGTCAGTACGGCTAAACGAAAGTTATGCTGCAAGCGAATATGGGAATAAATTAATCCAGATATAAAATAGGGAATCACGATTACCATAATACTCAAAAAAGACAAACGCTGTACCTCGTAATTTACAAGATGAAAGAATCCGAAAAGAAAAGACAGCATCAGTACCATACTAGTGCTTCTCTTTCTCCATAAGCTACTTAAAAACTCCGTATACCTAAGACAAACGCTATAAACCAACAGAAATAACAAACTAGCGGTTAACACTCTAGTTACAAGAAAATCAAATGAATCTAATTGAACCCCCATATAAAAGGAGTATAAATAGAGATATAAAATAGCACAAGAAATACTGATATAAACTGGCTTAAAAACTAAAGCTAACCGAAACATACTTTCCTCCAATAGGGGTCCAATCAAAACAATTAGAACAAACCTATACCAACCCGTTTTTTGTATTAATTCAACTTTAGAATGATTCATCGGAACTTCAATCCAATTATTATCGACCAAAAAGAATATAATCGCTAAAAAAAATAGTTTGATTGCGATTAATAGGAGTAAAAATTTGAGTACTACGTTCATTTTTGATTAAAAGAATAGTTTTTCTGTTGATATAATTCCTTGCCTACTCTATTTTTGATCAAAATACAGAAATTTATTTTAATTTAAGCCTTTTATATTTTTTGAAACTAAATGTTAATTATCTTAGCGTTAGTCTTTTTACCGATATAGCGGAGTGTTTTATCCCCCTATACAAAACAAAAGCCGTTCAATAAAGCTAAACAACACAACTATGGGATTCGATATCAGTTACCACCCAATCAATGAACAAGAAATACAAACTTGGTATTTCGATGTATTAGAAGATGAGTCAACCCTTGAAAAACAAGCACAAGCGCATCAAATAGACGAATTCTACGTTGAAAAGTATAGCAATACCATCAGCATTGCTAAAGAAACTGCTGCTACGGATTATTTTGATAAAACACATGGCTATTATATAGCGGTGATACAGGGATTTTTCAGAACGTATTTTTACACCCGTGGTGCTGCTTTTTCGTTTTTAATTCAAGACAAACCTCAGTTTAAAAAATACACTACGCCTTGGGAAGAAGTTTTACAAGTGAAAGTACCCAATCCAATTGCAAACAGCTTGGTGGAGAACTACAGTTCAGGCGTTTATATGACGGCAGCCAACGTGGTTGAACTACTAGCTGATTATCAAACGAAGGAAGAAGTAAAAAAAGAGCTAGACGACTTTTATTCACATAACCGAATCAACGTTTTTCTTAGAGCGCTAACTGACGCAAAAGAAAATAACCTTGGGCTTTTGGAAGCTACGGAAGTGATTGAACCCAATCCGCTGAATCTCAATGAATCGACTTGTTATTCCAATTTATTTAATTGCGATACCGAAGGGGCCTTGTTGTATGAAGAGGCGATGCTGGAGCAACTAAGGGAATTAGAGGGAAATCAAGGGTTAAATGACATGGAAATTCTCGAAAAAACGGAACGCGTAATCATCACCCCTGAACAAGTTGTTCCAGAGAATAAAAAAGGATTTTGGCAACGATTATTTGGAAAGTAAAAGAATCCATTCCTTCAATTGATTTCAATACTTTCGTTTAACTTATACAACAATCAATTAACTACATCCATAACCTAAATTTCCTATCATCTATGTCATTTTTCAGCAAAATCTTCGGGTCAAAAAACAAAACCCAACAAGCAAACGAGATTAAACCCGTGCAAGAAACAGCAACAACTGCAGTGGACTCCCCTTTTACCTTAAACAAAATAGCTTGGACTTTTTCGGCTAAGTTTTATACGGATACGGAAGAGTTTAACCAAGAAGTCATCGATTACCAAAATCTTATCTATCAAACAAATGAAAATTGGAAGCCCAACGAAGTTGTTTTTGATTTTTCTGAACTACAAATTCAGTATATGGCTTGGGTTAAAGGAGCATCCGATTTACTTGAAAACGAAACCTTGATTGAAGAGGATCGAGATGTCTTTGAAGAAGAACCTGATGAAGAGGAGGATGATATGTATCAGGTGGAGCTTTTAGCGAAGTTAACCGCTGATAATGGCAAGCATTTTACAGCTTTAGAATTTCTATTAAAAACACACAACCAACAGGTAAACAAAGAACTTGGTGATCACGTATTTTTTGAAGGTACGGATGAAAAACCAATACTAATTGAGGGTATTCCTACTTGTTATATCGCTTGTGGTAGTTAAGAAAAACTGTAAAGCAATGTTGATCTGCTTCCTAAAAAGACAGACACAAAATACATGATTTAAAACCGTGAAAGCTGATGCCTAATTTTACAGCCAAATGAATATTAAACTAATTTTACTTTTTCTTGTAATGCTATCAACTTCTTGCAAAAAGAAAGAAGCAACACCTAATTTTAATTGGTCTGATATCTCAATAAGGAATTCACATGAAGAAATCATCATTTATAAAGAGCTAGACACAGCCTCTTTTATAAAACCAATATATGAAACTATAAATCATAATGATTTCTACACAAAACGCATTGGAACCGAACGCAAACAGATCAAATTTTCAAATTCAGAAAAGGATAGTATTGCCATTTATGTTCAACAAATAATTAGGAACCCGATAGAAACTGATCTATTTTGTACAGATTATGTTGGAAATCTACATGTAACAATTCGCAATTTTAATTCATCATTTTCTGCTCATTATACTTCAGTATGTCAAGTAGATACACTATCTACCGAAACAAGAAAATTATTTAAGCTCTTGAATAGTAAAATCTATTTTTCTGATAACTGAAAACCACAGATGCCCCCTATACTTCGCTTTCACAGCATTGCTAAATAGGAATTTTCTGCTTTATTTTTTTATCCATTCTTATACTTGTAAATCCATAAAATTGAAATCTTAAAAATGAAAAAAATACTTAGTTGGATATTTCTCCTTGCATTTGTCTTTTTTATGTTTTACAACCCTATTTTTTGTGGCTTACAACTTGGTGCATTATGTGTTTATTATGTTGTTCACTATGCTACTTTTTTAAACCATATCAATAAACACGGTAAAGAAAGTAGAGGCACAATCTTATCCTATGAAACAGAGGGAAAAGGACATAAAACCCCTTTAGTTGAATTTGAAATAAATGGAGAACAAATAGTCAAGAAACCGTATTACTATGCATCAACAGATTTAAGTATACTCAAAACCTATAAAAACAAGATAAACAAATCAATTTCAATACTATATGACCCAAGATGTCCTGAAAAATTTATTATTAAATCCGAAAAAGGGTTTAATTACTTCAGTTTAATATTCGCTGGACTTGTTGGATTACTCTTTGTATTAATTAGTTTAGTTCAACTTTATAAAAGTATAAGCCTGGATGGAATGGAATAATAACTAGTATTCCACTACGCTTATTAAAGTGTAACGTACTATTTACGACCACTAGAAAAAAGCATTAACGAATCAAAGCGTTGATGTAGCATGAGCAAAATCATATAGTACTTCTAATTTTAACTTTAAAAACAATAAAAAAACACTTAATTAGTATAACATTCTTCTTCTTGTTCAACCTTGTGGCAACTGCTCAGCATAGAAATTTTAGTGACTCCAACCCGCCTCATGTAACGGAAGTATCTTTCGACAGTGAACATATTATTTTAAATCACAAAATTGCTTATAAATACGAAAGAATAGAGAATCACTTTGTTATAAAAGACAAAAAAGGACAAAATTTAATTGAGGAAGATATTGAAAATATAGGATATCAAAAGTTTAAAAGTACAATTCATTTTCTTGCGCAAGATATCACGTTTTCAAACCCAGAAATTGTAGGCAGAAACGACTTAATTTTTGCATTTGTAAATTTCAATGTTTTTGAGAAAGATGGATCTATAAATGAGGAAAGACTAAAATTATTCGTTGATAAATTCAATCAACTCGAAGTAGAATAGTTGACTATCTTTACTTATATCCTGAAAGAACGGGACAAAATAAAAAAGAAATATTATTTACAAATAATTCTACTTTTAAAGTTTTAGATATAAATAATAATAGCAATCGAATTACAATAACATTAGAAGAAGTATGATATGGATTTATTAAAAGAATACAAACAAAATACAACTTTCAAAAATGAAGAGGATTTACTTGAAAGTATAAAAGATATTTTTATGTTTGGATCAATTAAATCTGAATATAAAACTAATGCCATTATTGATAATAAAGAAGAAATTAATCAATATTTCATCAACTTTCTTGAATTAATTTTATCAAGTAATTTAGTAACTAAAAAGACTGATCGGCTGACTATCATCAATTTAATTGATGAATTCAACTATAGAAATGAGATTTTAGATTTGATTAAACAAAAAAATGAACCCTCTTTAAAAGAAGCATCAAAAAGACTAGGTAAAAAGTTTATGTCCTCTGAGAAATAAAATACCCCACGAACTATCCCTTTACTTTTTCATTTCGGATGGTCACACTTATCAATTGATACCCTGCAGCTGTGCGTAAAAACTCAAAGTGATTTTGGGTAAAGCTCTTTTTGTTTTGATGCGAGATTACAAGCGTCATCGTTGGATATTGCCAGTTTTTGGCTTCCCCACAATTCGTAAAATAGTGTTCAAACTCCGCCCCTTCAAATATAAAGGAATTCAATCCATCTTGAGAAATAAAGTAATCGCAATTGGGTTGTACAATCTCCAACAATCCCTTTTTAAGGATAGCAAAGTTATCTTTGATAAATTGCTCCTTGTTTGTAGTTGCCCACCCTGTTGCTGATTCCCACGTAAGGGTGTGATACGATGCTTGTATTAACTTTTCTTCGGTGAGGTTCACAAACAAATCATCAGTCAGCCATTGCCTAAACTCAGTTTCGAAATCCACAAAAGAATAGGTTAAGCCATCTGTCCCTACAAACTCTTTTCGCGTTGAATCAAGAGAAGGGGTACTCGATTTTTCAAGGGAATACAAGTTGATGGCGTTATCGTAAGCGAAATTTTCAATTAGCACCTGATTCGCTGTATCCAGCAGTACTTCTTCCCCACCCGACCAACTAAAATGATTGCAGCCGGCGTGATTTCCGTGATTCCAATATTTTTTTTCTGCCCCTTTTAATGCCACTACCATGCCGTTTCTCACTCGGGTGAGGTCATTATAAATCGCTGGAATAACGATGTCTCCTTTGCTGTTAAATAGTCCAGTTTGATCAGTTTCAGGGTCTCTAAAGCGAATAAAACCTTCACTTTCGCAGTCTACCCCATTGTCGTAAATATGCAATTGGCCCAACCCTACTTCTCTCCCTTCTTTGGTGAGATAGTAGTTCTTCCATCCTCCATCGGTCTCTTCGGATACCGCGATAATGTTGTCAAACTTATGCGCTGAGGAATACCCCATAAACTTAGGTTCGATTTGAACCATACCACGTGAATCTTTATAGCCGATGTGTATGCTGTCATTCGCCCAAAAGGCCGTCCAGGTATCGTTACGTTGCGCAACTACAGTGGAATTAAAACCCGTTACTAAACATACTAGAAAGAAGTATTTTAGCGTCATTTTGGAGAATATCATAGCCTTATATTTACTGTGTGAAAAAACAAGCTCTACCCTGCCTTTCGAAAAGTGAACTGCTAATTTAGTGATTTAATCTATCCCTTAGAAAAGCCTAAGGCAAATTGTCACCTGATGCGTCTAGTTAGGGCTTTTTTATGAAAAGTTCGTTATCTTAGTAACCAACCTTTTAAACATCGTAAAAACGCAAAACCAATGAAAAACATTCACCTCATTATACAAGAAAAATACGCGGATGCAACAAAGTTCGAAAAAATAGCAGAAGGCATGTATAAAGCACTATACGCTTATGAAAATGGACTCGTAGATAAGGGAAATTTTGTTACCACGCTATCCTTTACTTTAGAAGAAGAATTAAATGAAATTGAGAATAGACAATATCCCTTGGAAGATCTATTAGATAAATACTACGCTCATGTAGCTGAATTTATACAAAATGATTCCAATTCCGAAGAAATGATCCTAGAGTTATGTACGCAAAACTGGCAAGATAGCATGGAAGAGTTACTAAACATTGTCGGTAAAAGAGTGTATAATCAAGAGGTAGAAATAGAGGGTAAAACATATATCCGATTAATGATTGATTAGCCTAGCAATGGACTTAGTCCAATCGTAAAGTCTTTAATTCCTCCACTTTCATTCGAGTATCTATCTCAATTCCTTTTCACTAACTTTTTTATAATTTACTCAGCATCCCCTTCCCAATATTTCCATTATACCCTACTCTTCTTTACTTTCTATAAGAATTTTTTACTAAATATCTAATTTAGCGAAAAATAATCTATATTAGCACCAAATCTAACGTCGTACGAATACAGGTAGTTTAATGAAACTCTTACGTCTTTTATTTTGTAATAAAATACTGCTGAGTATGCTATTGTACAAGCAGAAATTGTAAATCTTAATGAATTAAATCTATGCGTACAACGGAAGAGTTAAACAAGACCAACTGGTTTTCTAAATTTTCGTTATCCTTTTTAGCGATTGTGGGTAGTATCAATACGGCCCTTTTTATCATTGCCCCTCTTTTACCCTATAAACTTTCGCAGCTTATACTTCCTTTAGGTTTTTCTGCCTTAGGACTGTCGGTTCTTTTTTCTATTGGGTTTTCTTTTTATTGGCACAGAAAAGAGAAGAAAAACGCGTTTAACTCGATAAAATGTACGACTCGGCTTTCGGTCTTACTGCGTTATTGGATTGCATTTTTACTTTTGGATTTTGGGTTTCAAAAAATATTTGAGGTTAATTTTAATTATTCCTACCACATCAATGATTCCTTAACCGGCGCATTAACGGGACAAGAATTAACGTGGAAATATTATGGATATTCGTACGGACTTGCAGTAATACTAGCCCTTTTTCAAATAATAGGCAGCGTTCTTTTATTATTCAAACGCACCCTTTTATTGGGGATTACGATCCTTTTACCGGTTATGCTCAACATTGTTTTGATTAATATTTTTTATGGCATTGGCCCCATAACACTGTTTACATCGCTCCTCATCACCTTTGGTTTGCTTGTTTTATTTCTACAGCTTAAAGTTGATATCATCCACTTTTTTAAGCAATACCAAAGTAAATTACCTTCCATAGGGACTCCTTTCTTCCGATCAATTGCGCGTATATTGTGTGTGCTGATTCCTTTAGTATTTATTATGTACTATAATTATGATGTACATCGCTCTAAAAAGTATTTTGGAAAATGGAAAGTTACAGAAATGATCCGCAATGGAAAATTAGTAGCAGAAAATGATTGGCTACACGATACCTTAGCGTGGAAAACACTCTATATTGAAGAAAGAGGAAAAATGTATTATTGTACCAATCCCTATATGTATGTGGATAGCATGTCGATATTTATGAAGTACCATCACGAGGAAAACGACCAGAATTTTAAAGTTATATCCTACGAAATGAATCTACATCAACCCGATACGATTCCAGTGGAGATTAACCATTTGAAGGATAACGTGATGCAATGGAACATGATCTTGTATAAAGATACGATTCAAATGAATTTAAAGCGAGAAGATTTCTAAGATTCAATAAAAATGCGGCGTCTATAGACGCCGTACGCTTTTAAAAACCGCACACCAACTATTTTTTTTACTCCATCACGCGAATAACAAAAGCAAAATGCATTGTCCCTTCACTTTGGCTCTCTATCTTGTAGTTTTCGGATAAACTCTTGATTGCGATATCCTGTATAAAATAATGATCGCCATGACATGAACTACTGCGCTTTTCTTTGGTGTAATTTAGTGTTAGTATATCCTCCTTCTTATAGGTGATATCAAGCTGATTCGATCGCACAGGTTTGGTATGACCAACTAAAAAACCAGAAAAAGAAGAAGTTCCCAAATACGCTATCTTTTCATTTGGATCCGTAGCGGTGAAGCTAACTAATTTAGTATCCAAAAGAACTTCTTTTCCCTCTTGATCAATAAATTGAAGCACTATTGTTTCATGAGGCGGTATGGAATTGGCGATACCTGAACAATCGTCATCACTACATGCCGTTACGAGTAGTAACACAAGAAAAGTAAGAGGCACTACAACGGTTTTTAAGCTATTTTTCATTTTGATTTTTATAGGTTCAAAGTTAGTAAGAGGATCAATACGATTGTTATTCCTTCTATTTCCCTTCTCAGTAAACACTAAAAAGCCGACTGAATAACTATACTAATTTAGTTGAATTTTTCAAATGAACACAGGGCGCTTCAAAAAGGACGAAACCCTTTTTGTTATTGCTTGACAATCCACTCCACAATTTTTTGTTTCGGTTGTTCGTGTATTGCATAAGGCGTACTTTCTCCATCAGAAAAAAAGTGGTTTTCCCCCTCTAATACGGTCGCTGATATTGCGGGATTAGCTAGGTTATTTAAACGTGTTGTATTTGCTACTGGATCGACAAGTACGTCCTCCGCACCAATCATATAAAAGACGGGTATAGTTGTGTTTTTCAACCAATCAATACGATCTTTTGACACTAAATCACGATCTAAACCACCACCAAGCAAAAAACGAAAATGAGTAGCATATCTTTTCTTTGTATAACCGAGTTTCTTTGCTTCTTTTTTGTACACTTTCCAAAAGCTTTTTTCTTTTTGATTGGCGAGGTAAAAATCAATTAACTCCGAACATACTTTCTGTTTTTCTTCGAGTGTATCATAGAGAAAGTAATCATTAAATCCATTTTCACTGTGTTGTAATTGATAGAGGAATAGTTGTTTACCTGTAACAACGGGTGCAGCAAAAAGCACTAAAAAATCTGGATTAATCTCATGTTCTAAGGCTTCTAGAACGGCTATACCCCCTAGACTATGACCGATAATCCCTATTTTTTTTCCTTGTAAATCTGGATGTTTCTTTACCATATTAAACGCACTAACCAACTCTTCTCCCATCATGGTAACTGTGTAAGTCATATCACCTCCTCCTTCTCCTTTAGAATTTCCTTTTCCACGTTCATCATATCGAAACACAGCGGTATGATTATCCAATAAAGCTTCAGCTAAAGGGCTATGAGTATTACGCGTATTATAGCCCGTTCCGGGTTTAATAATCACAACTTTATCAAAACCATCTTTGGGAAGGATTAAACTTCCTTCAAAAGACACACTGTCCATTTTTTGTCTATAATCAAATGCAGGTACATTAAAATTGATCGTGGAAAAAGAATAGTTGTCTTTTCTAGGGACAAAGGCTTCGGGTCCAACACACATATTTTGTCCAAAACAAAAGGTCGTTAGCAAAAGAAAAGCTCCAAGATATTGTATCTTCATAGTTAAATATTTAATTTGATTCATACTTATTTCACTCTATAGAGAAATAAACTTAATTAAACCCAACCTAATAATCAGAAGGGTTATGTTTAATTTAACATATGGATTTCTTTTTTATACTCCCCGTAAGACCGCAATGTTGCTTATCTTAGCCTAGAATCTTTATTGTGGTTTTCGCTATGAACATACTACCTCAACAACTAAATGCACTAGATGTACTAAACATCAGTATGAGTAATCCAAGATCAAAACAAAAGTTTCCTTCATCTTTCAACATAAGAACACTGTTATTCCTTATTCTTCTCTTCTCAAACACTATAAGTGCGCAGAGAATCATTTCAAATGTAAACCCTAGAATAAAAGAGTTGGAAGCTAGCATTATGCAAGGAGATTTTCAAGCCCTTGTAGACATAGCAGAATATTTCGATCACAAAGAGCCGATAAACACAATCTTCATCAATAGGATAATGAAGACGAATGAAGCTAATCTTGCTAAAAATATAATACAAGAAAATTCCTTTTTTTTAGATCATGAGATAGTGATTGACTCAACCACTACCACGCAACAATTTAGAGATTTCTTACATACAAATAAGCATCGTATTGCTTATTCTGATTTGACTCATGCCTTTATGATTACACCTTTTGAACAAAGGAAAACAGACTATCATCTATTTGCCCTCTCTGACGTAAAATTAAAATCCTTAGAAATAAACAGAAGCAAGCTTTTAAAAGACAAAAAACTAAAGTCTACTCCGATAAAAGGATTAATTCAGCAAAGAGATCCAAAATCTTTAGTGTATTTAGCCTCTTTACTCTTACAGAACAGAAACCTTTATGATGATGTAGATGCTATAGCAGATTTACTTCGCCTATTAACCCATTCTAACATCGCTGTACCTGATGATCATGGAAAACTAAACTATTATATAGAGCATGAGTACGATGAAACCTCAGCACTTAACTTGGTAATCTATTTTGCTACTCACTACCAAGAATATCATTGGAATAAAGAAAAAAACTACTTTGAAAATAGTAAAGCAAACATCCATCCAACAACGAAAGAAAATAATTGGTTTGATGAACTTTCCAGCAACAATGATGTTGTTGCGTTGAATTCTTTTATTCAACTTAGTCAGGCCGACTCGGATAGAATAACAACCTTAGTTGAACAATACAAACCTTTGTTAGTTTCTACAAGAACCAATGATCATGTTCTACCAACCTTTCCCTACTCTTTTATCAAACAATTGGTTCAATTAACAGCTTATGCGAAAAAGAACCATATTGATTTTAAAGGGAGTCCTGCGCTACTAGCAGATATTCAACTACTGCAATCTGAATTAACTTTTAAAGCACGCAGAGCCCTAGAGAATCGTTTAATTGATGAACTCACCTTAGACAATATCACTTCTTTTGAATATTGGTGTTTGATTGAAGAAGAGAATGGGCAGCTTCGTAACTCAACAGGTCGAATTTTAGATAAATTTTATTCTAAAAACTGGGAGAAACTACTACAACATCCGTTATATTTAGAGACTTACGTATTGAAATCAACTTTGTATAAACAGCTGGGTATTGTTGGTTATGGCAACAACTACCTATTGAAATTCACGGGTAATCCAAATGGGGCAAAAACCTATCTAACTTCTTTGTCGACAGAACATCAAACCATACAAAAACAAATCGAAAAAGCGATACAACAATGTGATGTTCCTGTTCAATACACTGAATTAACTACAACAGAATGGAGTGGAAATTATCAGAGTCAACCGCTGAATTTTACTACTTCTTTAGATAGTATCAAAAAGAACATAAAGAACCGCGAGGCATATCAGAAAAGTCTTATCCTTCTGCTTTCTAAGGTGCATTATAATCAATTGGAAGAAGTTCTTCTAGCGATAAAACCAATGACATTAGACCCGGATTTACTGTATTCGTTTATGAATCGAGATTTTGGTTTCTCTTTTATTGGAAATTTTAAGCAAAAAAAAGTAAGACAAGATTTTTTAAAACAGTATATGACCTTAAGTGAATATCAACTGTATCACCATTATTTAACCCAAGCCGGTATTGATTTTACAGCGGCTAACGGGCAATTGGATTTTGATAAAATTTACACCATTTTGAAATATGACTCAAGTGATCCTTTGGTAGGCAGTAATGGTGGAACTAGCGACAATGGAGTATACGCTATTCTTAAGCTTCTAGAATTACACTTCCAAACTTCGTTGGGTTACCCCACAAAATTGTGCATGTCCAATCACATGTATGCTTGTAGTCCAAGAAAAAGAGCCGTTTCTTGGATGAACTATTTAGCCTCCCAGGATTATCTCAAAGAGGATCATCCTGAACCTGTTTCCTTTGCTTATTCAAGCGATAGCTAAATAGGCATATCTTGTGCTTCTAAAACCATCCCAACCACTACTTAACGCTAAAATTGAATGGTATAAAGCACAACCCTATGATTCCGCTTTATGTAGAAATACTTCCGCAGGAATACTCAAATAATCCTTTAGCTTTTGGGCCATTTTTAAGGTGATTTCTCTCTTTCCTGAAAGAACAGCAGAAACGTGACCTTTAGTTCCAATAATGGATTCTAAATCTTTTGCTTTCAATCCTTTTTCCTGCATTTTATATTTAATAACTTCAAGCGCATCTAGTTCAGGTAACTGATAATTTCTTTCGTCATAATCCTTAACTAAAACCAATAACAACTCCAACTCATCCCCTTTAGGTGTGTTTGGTTCTGCATGAAAAATTTCCATCATACGCATAGAAGCTTTAGTATAATCTTCTTCTGTTTTCAATACTTTCCAATTCATTCTTTTTCCTTTTTACCTATTAAAATTGTGGTGTCAAAAGTAATCGTCTCCACCTTAATCTTATCATACTCCTGATGTGATCCAAACCAAATGACATAACATGCTTCTTGCACAAAATTTATCGAAACTACCAAGCGAAAATCATTGCCTTTGATATTAAAAACAACCCTGTTATTATTCACAATACTTGCATTTCCATAAACGCGCTTTAATTCATTAAAATTCTTAAACGTATGTTTTGAAAATTCATTATACCAAACTAAGAGCGGAATTTCTGCCACTGGATATTTAGTGATATAAAATAGAATTGTTTTCTTAACTAAGATTTTCATAGATCAAATTTAAACAAAAGTTTGCAAATAGAAAACTTTTGTTTCCTACGCATACTAAAATTTAATGCGAGTAATCTTCATTTCAACTTGCATTTTATTAATTTAGCAGAAAAGAAAAATGCCTCCAACCGAATAATAAAAGTTGTAAGCTAAAAAAAAAGGAACAAATAAGAGATCCAATGAAAGATGATACTTTCGCAAAGCCACGATTTATTATACTTAGCATTTTTGCTATCATCTTTGGGGTATTCATCTGGTTTACTTCTACAAATTATCCTATCAAAAGTGATTATTTCAACTTCAGAAAAGTAGAATTTAAAGCAACGGTACAAGATAAATTAGATAAAAACCCAACACGGGCAAATACGATATACCTCCACAATGGTCCAGAATTAAGGATTCAAAGAACCCTATTTGATCAACTAAAAATTGGCGACTCCGTAATAAAGAGCAAAGATTCAGATTCCATCTATTTTAAAACGGACCATGGTATTATCATTGAAGACTACAACGGCTTTAAAAGAAAAAAATATCAGAATACATTAAAATAAACGCGAAGGAAACACCTTTCCTTTATACTCCTACTCCACCGATTTCAATTACTTTAGCCTTACCTACAGCACAACCCAATCCCTATGATCGATCCAAAACTAATCAAGATACTCTCTAAAGTTTATTTACACCAAAATACAGTCGCGTATGATTCCGATAAACAGGTGTATACGTATCAACTACAACCTGATAATGTAAAAGAAAAAGACCTTTCCCTATTAGCTGCTAGTGGCTACGAAGTAAATCAAATCGAACATTACCAACACAATCAGGTTGTTCAGAATCTGAGAACAATCGTCAATCAAGAGGGACTAGAGGCTAAAATCTACCACTTATTTATCCAAGCCATTGGCACTGGATTTCATCGCGGCTTACAGCCTATAATTAGTTATGGGTATGCGAAGCATCTCCCCGATCATCATTTTGAACCTTTTGAGGAAGACGCCTTTCGAAATCCTTGTAAAATATGTGGGTTACCCAAAGATAATTGGGAAAATGAAGGGAAGAACTTGTATGATTTGTATATCGGCTATTGTCGCATTGGCGGTTATACGGAAACGCTTTTGGATCTGAAAGAAATCTCAACCTTTGATTCGATAAAAGCGAGTAAGGACGATATAGCGGTTTTTAAAAAGCTGATTGCCTGCATAGAACAAGCGACTGAAAAGGAAACACCTACAGATTTATTACAACGAATTTCCAAAGCGAAAATACTTCCTAATAGCAATAGCACCTCCAGAACTTGGTTGTTGCGTATTTTAGCTGCTTTAGGCATCTTAAACAACAAACTCGTTGAGGATTACAGTATGCTACACCGTTTCTCTCCTTATCATCAAGTACGCGCTTGGGAAGAACAACTCCATCAAGAGGCACCAAACCACCGAACAGAAGTGAATTTCCCGCTTTCGGCTTGGCGTGGAAAATTAGGGATTAATCACGAAATCGTAAATCACATTTTGACTGTCGTTCAATAGCTTTACTCTATTTTATAAGGGCTTATCTTCTAGCTATCGTATCACATCACTTTTATATCTACGAAAATCGCTCATTTAACGACTATGAGAATACTGTATTACCATTCTCACATTTTCAATACATCGTTAACCTATTGATAACATTGTAGTAACTTTTACTTCAAAGTAAACGATGTTTTTTGTGGTAATGAAACAGCTATACATTCTTACACAAAAAAGTCTGCTTATTTTCTCGTCTTTCCTACTATTTTCCTGTGGAGACAAGAACCATTCGATCAAGATGAAGGGATCGGATACAGAAGTAAACCTCGCGGTAAACTTAGCAGAGAAATACACAGAAGTGGATGCCGATTTTAGTATTGCAATCTCCGGTGGTGGATCGGGAATCGGAATTACCTCTTTGTTAAATGGTCAAGCGGATATTGCGAACTCTTCTCGTCCTTTATCTGATAAAGAAATCCAACAATTCGAAGACAAGAACATCAAAGTACGCACGGTAATTTTTGCAGAAGATGCAACTGCTTTTGTGGTACACAAGGATCTTCCTCTCGAAGTAATTGATTTAGAAACACTAGCCAAAATCATGAAAGGGGAAATCACCAATTGGAATCAGCTGACTTCCATTGATCTTCCCATCAACATTTACGGGCGTCAGAGTAGTTCAGGTACTCACTCTTTTATCAAGAAAAAACTCAAAATAGAATTTTCAAATGCGGCCAAGGAGATGACCGGGAATGCTCAAATCCTCGAGGGAATCAAAACGGACAAATCGGGTATTGGCTATGTTGGCGCGGGTTATATTTCTCATGAAACAGCAACGAATCCGACGGTAAAAATTCTCAGCATCAAAGAAACTGCTTCTTCAATTGCCTATTCTCCGATTGACTCACATGCTATCAATAATAGTCTCTACTTTTTTCAGCGCCCCTTGTATCAATTTATTTTGGAAGACTCTTGGGAAAAGGTAAAGCCCTTTATCGATTTTGAAAGTAGCGAAACAGGTAAACAATTGATTAAGGATCACGGGTATTACATCATAGAACGACCACAAAATGAAATATAAAGTTAGAATAAGTTTAGATATTGTCTTTCAATATATCTTTAAAGCGACAGGGCTTTTAGTCCTTTGTTTGTTAGGCGGAATTTTAGCCTTGTTAATTTACAATTCTTTTTCCTTTTTTGCAGCTGTAAAGCCCCTTGATTTCATCACGGGTATGGAATGGAATCCGACAGCCAAAACGCCAGCTTATGGGATGCTTCCTTTAATCTTGAGCACAACGCTTGTCACTTTTGGAGCCATGTTAATTGCTATTCCTTTGGGCATTGGTACGGCTGCTTTTATCTCTGAATATGCCGGTACGCGATTGAAAAACATTTTAAAACCAGCGATTGAAATGTTAGCTGCTGTTCCTTCTGTTGTGATTGGATTTCTTGGTATTGTTGTCGTAAGTCCAGGTTTAGCCGATATGGCTGGATTACCCAACGGATTAAATGCATTAAACGGCGCCATTCTACTTGCTGTTATGGCTTTGCCAACCATTATCACCATTGCAGAAGATGCGATTCACGCCGTACCTAAAACCTATAAAGAAGCGAGTTATGGCGTTGGAGCAACCAAGTGGCAAACCCTGCGAAAAGTGATTATTCCCGCAGCTGCTCCTGGTATTATCTCAGCGATTATGTTGGGGGTAGGTCGCGCTATTGGAGAAACAATGACCGTGTTAATGGCTACAGGTAATGCCGCCTTAATTCCGTCTGGATTCTTCGATTCGGTAAAAACCATGACCGCAACAATCGCCATTGAAATGGGTGAAGTACCCTACCAAACCACGCACTACTACGGATTATACGCCTTAGCTACAGTACTGTTTTTCATGACTTTAATAGCGAATCTTGTAGGTGAATATTTTATCAACCGATTAAGAAAATACCATGCAGCTTAATAAATTTAAATTATCTTCTATCATTGAATGGGGAACCCTTGTTGGAACAACGCTTATCGTTTGCTTTTTCTTGGTTGTTATCCTCTTGGAAATTGTCAGCAAAGGAGCAGGAAGTATCTCTTGGGAATTCATCTCTAGCGTTCCTAAAGAAGGAATGACTAAAGGGGGAATTTTAACTCCAATCATTGGAACTGTACTCATTACACTCATCACGGCCTTGTTCAGTATTCCCTTTGGTGTATGTTGTGCAATCTATTTGAATGAATATGCGGAAAACAACTGGTTAACGCGTATCATTCGTGCAGCTATTCGAAATTTATCGGGTGTACCTTCTATTATATACGGTTTGTTTGGATTGGCTTTATTTGTGCAAACCCTTCAATTGGGAACTTCCCTTCTGGCAGCGGGATTGACCTTAGGTCTACTGTCTCTTCCGTACATTATCACCACCACAGAAGAGGCTTTAATGCAAATTCCCAACAGTACCAGAGAAGCGGCTTTGGCTGTGGGTGCTACTAAATTTGAAACCATTAAAGACGTGGTAATTCCTTCTGCTGTTCCAGGTATTTTAACAGGTGTTGTACTTACCCTGTCAAGAGCAGCTGGAGAAACCGCTCCCATCCTATTTACGGGAGCCGCCTTTTACATCAGCGATACCAACGGATACATCAACCAAGAGTTTATGGCACTTCCGTATCACTTATATATGTTATCTACACAACACCAATCCATTGATGAAGTAAGACCGATTGCTTATGGAACAGCTTTAATCTTAATTCTTGTGGTGTTTTTATTAAACTTAAGCGCATTTTATATCCGTTATAAATTCAGAAAAAATGAAAACTAAATTATCAGCGAACAACTTAAACATTAGCTTTGGAAGCAAACACGTTTTAAAGAATGTAAGTGTACAATTTGAAGAAAATAAAATTACCGCTTTAATTGGTCCTTCTGGATGTGGAAAAAGTACGTTATTGCGCAGCTTTAATCGCATGCACGACTTGGTTCCTTATGCTAAAATTCAGGGAACAATCCAATTAGAAGATCAAGATATCTATGCAAAAAATATACCCGTAACAGAAATTAGAAAACGCATTGGAATGGTGTTTCAAAAGGCAAATCCCTTTCCGAAGAGCATCTATGACAATATTGCTTACGGTTTGAAAATAAACAACCTTCCGCACGACAAAAGTGTGATTGAAAAAGCGTTGACAGAGGCCTTCTTATGGGATGAAGTAAAGGACGATTTAAAAATGCCTGCGCATCGTTTATCAGGAGGACAACAACAACGCCTTTGTATTGCCAGAGCCGTGGCGCTGCGTCCAGAAGTTATTTTAATGGATGAGCCTTGTTCGGCATTAGATCCAGTGAGTACGATTAAAATTGAGGAATTAATTCTTCATCTAAAAGAGAAATACACCATTGCCATTGTGACGCACAATATGCAACAAGCCCAACGCATCGCAGATCAAACGTATTTCATGTATTTAGGAGAAGTAAAAGAAAGTGGTTTAACCCAAGATATTTTTGAAAATCCGAAACACGAAATGACGAAGAATTACATCAATGGGGTGTTTGGGTAAAAACAAGTGCGTTTTGTTATTCAACATAAACCATCTGTAGTCGTAAATAAACAAGTATAAGAAAAGGCAACTCTTTTGAATATGAGTTGCCTTTTGTTGTTTTATTTTTTCCCTTTTTTGTATTGATATAAAATAGCCAAACCAAAAAGTAATAGTCCCATTACTAAAGTAAGTAACGTGATTGTCGTTCCCCTTTGAATGACCTCTGGTTCAAATTTAAATTCCAACTTGTGTTTTCCCGCTGGGATTGGCAATCCGCGCAATAAATAATTCACTTCATAATGCGGAATAAGTTGACCATCGAGATAGGCATTCCATCCTTTTGGATAATACACCTCTGAGAATACGGCAAATCCCTCGTGTTCATTGTTTACTTCATACTCCAACTGATCTGGACGATGGGCACTTCGCGTAATTGTTGCTGTTGAATCAACGACAAAAGCGGTTTGTTTTGTTATTTCAGCAAACTTGGTTCCATTGACCACTGCTTCTCTTTTTGTGTCTAAAGTAGCCAACGCTTTCATTTCATCATCAGCGGTTTCAACTACTTTCAAAGATTGAACGAACCACACAGGACCATTTGCTCCAGGATTGACCACAGGCACTTCCTCTCTATCTTCTGTTTCTAAAATCAGATATTTGACATTGAGCATATCTAATACGGGGAGACTCTCTTCTAAAGTCAAGGTCTCTGGATTGATATGGCCGATTAGCGTATGCAATTGAGGTTCTACCTGATAAAGGAATACTTGATCTGCCTTTTGTGGTCGAACCGCACTATAACCACCCACTGATTTATGGAAGAAATTGGTTCTGGCTTGTAAGCGTCCTTGAGGGTTATATACGCGATAGTATGTTTTATCTTGGAGGATATATTCATCTGCTTTGCTCATTTTAAAGGGAACACTCATCTCATAAGAAGTGACAAAATTATCGTCATTCACGTAGTTACGGTCTATAAGCACTAAATCGGTCACCATGAATCCCCCTACGATAACAGTAGCAACCACAACAGATAGATACTTTTTAGACACCATGAACAGCGCAACGATAACAGCGCCAACAAATAGAGAAGAACGCAGTAAATCGCTAGTATACACGCGTTGTCTTTCTTTGATCAACTCTGTTAAAAAGGCGCGTCCTTGTTCTGTTTGCACATACATTTGGTCGCGATAAGAAGTAAAGCTAAATCCTTGTTTTCCCAACCAAAGGACAACGACTAAAGCAAAAAAAACACCACCGCTCTGAAGTAAGTATTTGCTCTGATCTTGTGGTGCTAATTTAAAATAGGTTTGCAAGCCCATAATAGCGAGGATAGGCATACACAGCTCCACGATAACTTGAATAGAAGAAACCGCTCTAAATTTATCGTATAAAGGCACATAGTCAATAAATAAATTCGTCAACCAAGGAAAGTTTTTTCCCCAGGACAAGAAGAGCGTTACTACAATACTAGCAAGAAAAACGTATTTGATCTTTCGCTTATCTGCAAGGAAACACAAAACGGCGAGAAAAAAAACGATAGCTCCGATATAGGCCGGGGCTTCTACGATAGGTTGATCTCCCCAATACAAAGGTACTTTGGATACAAAATCTCTTGCATCACTTGGCAGAGCCCCTTGATTAATGGCATATTGATATAAAACTGAATCTTCTCCCACATCTTCAGCCATCCCTCCTCCGAATAATCTTGGAAAAATAAGATTTAAGCTTTCGCCAATACCATAGCTATATTCCGTAATATAGTCATAGTTCATGGCTGATTGTGTATTGTTGGTTGAACCGTCTGGGTTAAAAGTTAATTCACTTTTATGGCGAATGGTAAACGAAGAAAACTCAGCGGTTGCCAACAGACTCGTCGCATTAGTTCCTAAAGCTAATACAGCAGCTACAACAAGTATACCTATTGATCGAGCTAAATGCTTATAATCTTGTTCTTTTGCAATTTTAATTGCGTAATACAGCCCTAAAAAGAAAAGGACAAACAACAAATAATACGTCATTTGAAAGTGATTGGCTTGTATTTCTAGTGCAACAGCTAAGGTAGTGAGTACACCACCTAAGAAATAGCGCTTTCGAAAAACAAGTATAATTCCGGCTATAACCAAAGGCATATACGCAATAGCATGTGCTTTGGCATTGTGTCCAGCTCCAAAAATAATAATCAAATACGTTGAAAACCCAAAAGCTAAGGCCCCAAAAAAAGCTTTTAGCGGTTTGACCCTCAACGTAAGCAATAGGACATAAAAGCAAAGCAAATACAAGAATAAATAATCCGCTGGTCGAGGTAAAAATCGAATCGTACGATCTAGTTCTTTGATGTAATTATAGGGATAATCCGCTCCCAATTGATAGGTGGGCATGCCCAAAAAAGAATTATCTGTCCAATACAACTCCACGCCTTCTTCTAAACTAAAATCTTTCTGCGTACTCGACATGCCTATATATTGCGCTATATCTGATTGATAGATCGTTTTGACCTCCATCACAGGAGAAAAATACAGCAAGGCAATCAAAATAAAACCAAAAAACGCTAAAACATGAGGGATATATCCGTAGGCTTTTTTCATAATTTTATATAAATAATACATCAAATATAAAATATTCGAACCTATCTCCTGTTAACTCCTCTGACATATTATTTTTCATCTCGACTTACATCGAACATTTTCCTATATTTATCTTGACTTTTTCTTGATAAAAGCAAACCCACTTTAAATCAGCACTAAACAAGTACACACATGAAAGAACATCACTACCGCGCTACAATCGATTGGACGGGTAATCAAGGTAGCGGAACGGATCATTATACGCATTACGAACGCAGTCATACGATTCAAATTGAGGGTAAACCGCAGTTAGCTGGTTCTTCTGATCCGGCATTTCGAGGGGATACCACCAAACACAATCCCGAAGATTTATTTCTTTCTTCTCTTGCCTCCTGCCATATGTTGTGGTATTTACACTTTTGTTCGGTCAATCAAATTATTGTTGAAGCCTATACAGATACAGCTACGGGAACAATGATCGAAGAACAAGATGGCAAAGGGCGCTTTATCGAAGTAACGCTACATCCTACCGTAACGGTTCAAAGTCAAGACATGGTGGCACAAGCCTTAGCTTTACACAAAAAGGCGAATGAATGTTGCTTTATTGCAAATTCGGTTAATTTTCCTGTTCACCATCAACCAACGATAGTCGTAAAAAACAAAGCATAAAAAAAGGAGGCCATGGCCTCCTTCCTATTTTAGTTCAATTGGAATTAAATTAATCCACAATCTTTTTCGATCCTTGTTTTTCACAAAGTTTTTAAGGGTAAAGACGCCATCATACGTAACTTTACTGTTGTAGTACAATTGGTCGTTGACATAGACCTTCACCTTTTTCTTTACATCGATCATCTCTGGAGAAATAGCAAGGGCAAAAGACTTAATACGAGACGTTTTGATGCGATATACATTGTTTTTATACTCCGCTACAATTTTACCTGAGGCCCGTGGAAAATCAAAAGCATCTTCATCAACCACTACTTCTTTCAGGGTATCATCGTCATCTTCTCCATACTCCAACCATTTTGTGATTTTAAAATTCGAGGAGGATTGCCAATTGGCTTTGGGTGCTAACGTATCTAATTTAATATCTTGTAACCAATCCATGCTGCC
Organism: Myroides fluvii; assembly: GCF_009792295.1. Taxonomy (NCBI): domain Bacteria; kingdom Pseudomonadati; phylum Bacteroidota; class Flavobacteriia; order Flavobacteriales; family Flavobacteriaceae; genus Myroides; species Myroides fluvii. The sequence goes on from NZ_CP039934.1 coordinate 173,085, forward strand.
ATTGGCCTCATCATCAAACTCCCAAGTCAAGGAAGAAGGAAACGTTTCTCGTTTTCGCTGCATCAAATCGGCAAATAGAATTTGATAAGCGGGTTCCGATTCGTCAAACTCAGGAAACCAATGGGGAAATCCCGCATAGCGCACTTCTTTATAATCGGCCTTTATTTGGTTCATCAGGGCTGTAAAATCATCATTGGCATTGGGTGGATAATAGTAATCCTGATCCGTTGAGAAATTGATAAAATTTCGATTTTTTATATTCGCTACAAACGTACCTCCCGTAAATACTTTAGGATGCGTATTAAATCCGTAAAAGCCTGCAAAAGGTGTTGCATTCTTCATCAAATAGGAAAAAACTCCCGTTGCACCATTGGAGTGCCCCGCTAGAAATACTTTATCATCATCAATATTAATTGCACTTTTTATGCGCTTCAATATCGTTGGAATCATAAAGAATCCCTCGTCTGAAGTCATCCAATTGTACTGTTTATTTGCACGGGGAAACACGAGAATCACATCGTGTTGATCGGCGTATTTGGTGTAGTAGCGATTCCAACCTCCCAGATTCAATTCCGCTGTTTGAAAATCGAGTAAAGAACTGTATCGAACAGCTCCGTGTAAAAAGAACAACAGGGGATACGATTTCGTGGGATTGTAATTTTTGGGTAAGTGAATGAAATAGGACGTCTTAGTTGAGTCGTTTAATTGAAAACTCAAGGAATAATCGCGTTGCGCTTTGGGCAGAAACACAAGTTCATTCTTAAGTTGTTCATATACCTCTTTTCCATTCTCAGGTGCATACAGTACCTGTAACTTCGTTTGAAAAAAAGCCTCTTCTTCTCTTTTTAAAGCAAGTTCAACTTGTTCTTTTTGTTTTGTAGCTGCCTTCACAACAACCTGCCAACGCGGGTCATCCAAAAGATTCTTGCACTCCTCTATGGCATCTTGGTGGGTGATATTTCTCCAACCTGGAAATCCATTGCCGTCTTTTTTATCCCCTAAGAGTTGATTTAAATAACTAAAAGCCAAGTCTTTTTCTTGAAGAGATGCAGCCAGAATAACACCTTCGTATACATCTTCGACTGCTATGCTATCCGGAAATTGGGTAAATGCTTTTTGGTAATATAACAAGGCTTCTTTTTGGCTTGATTCCTCTTCTAGCTCAAGTCTAGCTTCTGCACGAGCTACCCAATGGGAATAAGTCTCTTGTGCCATTCCAACAGTACCACAAATAAGAGCCATCCAAATAACACACTGTTTCATGCTATGCTTATTTTTCATAATCTTTAAATATACTAAAAAACGAGTATTTTAGAGTTGATGCTGCTGAACTTCCTAACCCTAAATCAACAGTCTCCCATTCATTTCCATTCATTTCCATTCTCTTACTATCTTTTCTACTATTTTATCAAAGCGACTATCTAAACAAATACTTAAATCAGTTGTTATAAACTTTCCTTGATAGAATAAACTAAAAATAGTTGCTGGACTGGGTGCTTGTTGTGCTTGTTCTCTACTTTCCAATTTAATAATAGTGAGGGATAAATTGCGTTTTTTTACTGTTTCCTTCAAAATATGCTGAACGTGTAATTCTGAAAAGGGACAACGATTGGAGTAATAGACCGTTACATCCGTTGTTTCTTTGCAATTCCCCGTTTGTACACAAGCATTAAATTGAGGGTCTTTTGCCTCTCCTTCAAATTTTAAAACTAATAAACTGAAACCAGAACTCGTTTGTTCTACCGTTGTAAATCCGTGTTTCAACAACCACTTGGTATCACTCATAAAGTGAAATTTTTGGGTTCCCACTACGGTAACTAATCCTTTATACCCTCTTTCCTTGGCATCATCAATTGCCAGTTGCAACAACTGCTTGGCATAGCCATTCCCTTTGTATTGTCCAGAGACCCAAAAACAATTAATCAGAAGATAATCGGGTGCTGTTATAGGAACCCACCCCATAGCTGCAGGCCCATATTCCATAAACACTTTCGCTCTCGCATCTAAACGTCTAAATACGTAGCCGTTGTCCATTTCTCTTTTGAGCCAATCCTTTTTTAATTGATAGCCCTCCCTGCATTTCTTATCCGAAATAGCACAACAAATATGCTCTTGATTCACATTTGCCTGGTCTAATACAATAAATTTCTCCATTCCGTTAAACGTTGGTTAGAACTGCTAATATAAGCGAGTTTAATTCCTATTAAAAGTACATCAAATATACCATGCAACACAAGAATTAAATGGCAAAATCAACTCTAGCTTACTAAAAAAGGTACAAAACAACTGCTTTGTGCTTAAACGTAACGTCAAACAAGAACTCCCTTCTTAATCCCCTAAAAAGCAAATCCTTAACTTGCTTTAACACCTGCACTTTTCTCTTGTTACCCCCTACATATCACAGCTAAAGAAGGAGAAAAACTAGATTATTTTTTCTCCTTTTTTAGCTAATGTTGCTTGTGCTTTTTTCGATATTGAATTGGAGTAATGCCTACGTGTTTCTTAAAAAATCGACCGAGATAAGATTCCTCCGTAAAGTTCAAATTACCAGCTATAATCGCTATAGTATCATTGGTTTGGATTAATCGGGATTTGATTTCATCTAGGAGCTGTTTTTGAATGTAATAACTTGCGGGATGGTTGGTCATTTCCTTGACAACATCATTGAGATAATGCGGGTGAACGTGCAATAAAGCGGCATATTCGTTCACTTGCTTCAAATCTATTATTTTTTGATTTACTAAAAGTTGGAAACGCGCAACCAATTGTTCTTTACGTGACAGCACAAAAGGCGTTTCTACTTTTTTGTGGTTGTATATGCGTTCTGCTTCTAATAAAATGATATTCAAAAACATCCGAACGAGTAAATCGTCATTAAACGTTTGCTTTTGACATTTTTCATTGTTCAATTTCCAAAACAAGTGTTTCATCATCACTACTTCTCGCTCAGACAAATTGACAAAAGGTTTTTGTCCAAATTGAAAGAAAGGAAAGTTATTGAGCTTAATTTGATGTTTTAAGCACAAGAGGAAATAATCCGAATCAAACAAACACATAAATCCCTTTACCTCTTCACTCCAACGCTGAATATGATGCAGTTGATTTTCTCCGATAAAATACATAGCGCCTGCTGCAAACACATACTTGGTATAACCAATCACTTCTTCTACTTGTCCTTGGGTGATGAGTATCATCGTATAAAACTGCTTACGCGTTTGTTTTCCTTCGGTAAAAGTGGGCAATTGGGACAGATTTTCAAGGGTAAATATTTCTAAAAAACCTACTCCCGCTTGATAAGCGAGGGTACAACATTCTTCACAAATGATATTGCCTTCTTGATCTGAAAAATACAGGGATTTAAAATCTTCTAGTGTTTGTATTTCCTTGATATTAGCTTCAGTTTTCATGCTTTGCCTTTGTTTCATTTAAAGATAGTAACAACTTTTGACTTCTTCTCCCCTTCTTCTTTGATTTTTCTGATTAATACCCAAGTATGACCTGCAGTAGAACACCGCCAAGATACAATCCGATTCCGTATATCGTATGCGTCAGTAAACTGCGTATGCGCGCTGTTTTTGGCTGGGGCGTTTTAGAGGCTGCTATGCCAAAACCAAAGGCTGGTTGCATCATAAAAAATGGAGCTACGGTGGTGAGAATTCCAACTGACAAAGCGGGAATCAAACTCGGTTCATACCCCCATTCCACTCCCCAAATAAGCAAGAGTACAAAGGCAAAGGTAATACCAATCAGGTAATGGGCTACCCATCCAATCGCTCTTTCACCTGCAACAGGAGTGGCTTGCATAATGTTGGCATGGCGAAAAACACCTTGTCTAAAATGGCCAATCCACCTTCCTAAAAAGGCATAATTAAGGGAGGGTATCTGAAATACTTTTTTGAGTACAAGGGCGTATAAATCCATAAAAATAGTTGCACTTACGCCGATAAAAATTGAAAAAACGATAACGTGTAGTATTGTATTCATCCTAATCTTTTTTATTTAATACAAAACTAGGACATGACAGGGGGATAGGATGGATCCGAATGGGAGTAAAAACAGGACAAATCACAGCAAATAAAAAAGAGGACTGTCCAAGGTCCTCTTTTTCGTCAACAAACTAGCAAGCTATACAAGGTACCTGCATAGCATTCAGTAATTAAGTAATTAAGTAATAATATGATCTAAAAACTTTCGTTCAAACCGTTTATTCTTTCGATAAATTGAAGGTGCAATTCCGACTATTTTTTTAAACTGCTTGCTCATGTGACTTGCATCTTTATAATGCAATTGCTGGGCAATTTCATCTAGGGATAATTCACAATAGGAAATCAATTCTTTCACTTTTTCAATTCGCTGTAAAATATAGTATTTCTCAATGGTCAATGCGGTTTGTGCTACAAATAATCGCGCAATTCGCGCATAGTTCAGCGAAGAGGTTGAAGCTAAATAATCGGATAAATTCAAATGGGAAATATGCTTGTGCTGAACATATTCAATAATTTTGGTTTTCACTTGTTCGACAATAATTTGGTTGGCATCTTGTAAAACTTCAAATCCCACCTGACGCAATCGCTCTTTTATTTGTTCTTTTACTTGTTGATCTAAAGGGGTAACTAATTCAATTTCTCCCAAGCGAACAACTTTTGCTCTTACGTGTACCTTCAGTAATTCTTGTTCAACCAAGGTTACGCACCTCGGACAAACCATGTTTTTTACATATAAAATTAAATGGTGATCCATACTTCAAAAAATATAGGGAAGTAGAAGTACGAACTACTTCCCTATGAAACAAATTAATTAACCTGAGCCTCTGCTACAAATTGTTGGTAATTCGCTTCATTTTTAAAATAAGCAACCTCACCATTGTCTCCTATCATGACAATATAAGCTTCAGCTTTATCTACTGTTTCTAAAGTGAAAGGATCTTTAGCTAGGCGTACTGTCTCATCCTCTGGGATACGAGATTGACACATCGCGCAACAGCCATAATACACCTTACCCTCATGTTCTACTTTTAGTTGTTCTTTTCCCATGAATGCATCATTAACCATACACACTAATTCTTTGGGAACGACAGCTCCTTTTTTGTATTTTGCTGAAGGAGCAACAGGCTCTCCCCTATTTTGATTCATCTCTTCCTTCACCTGTTCTAATGCGGCTTCTGCTTGTTGATTTCCTTCTTTTTGTTTTTCTCCACAAGCAATGGCGAATACACTTAACGCCAGAACTACTGTAATTTTAATTGCTTTCATTTTCTTAATTCATTTTTTGTTCATGCATAATTTCTTCTGTTGCCATTTTGAGGATTGGTGTTCCTTCGGTTAAATCACCAAAGATTTCAACCATCATCGGCATAGCTCTTCCTTTTATCACGTTCACGTGATAAGCCACGCCCCCTCTAACTTCAATGACATAAATACCTAAGTTGCTTTCCACTAAGGCCGATTTAGGCACAAAGAAGCTTGCTTCTTCCCTTTTCAATTGCAAGGTTACATCCGCAATCATATTGGGTTTCAATAGCTGTTCTTTGTTGTTGATATCAGCTTGAATTTGTTCTGAGCGAAGTCTTAAATCCAAGCTTCCGGCTTTTCGCGTAATTACGCCAGTAAATTCTTTTTGCGGGAGGGTTCTCACTTTAAATTTTACCGTATCTCCTTCTTTGATAAAAGGGGTATTTGCTTCTGATATGGATAGATTTAAACGCAGCGTATTGGTATCTTCTACAATCAACAAGGGCATTTTACTCATTGGTCCTACATAAGCACCTTTATCAACCTGTCTGTCTGTGATAACACCATCAAAAGGTGCGCGGATTACCAAATACTGATCGATGTTTTGCATTTCTTCATAAGCTGATTTCGCAGCTGCTAATTGCGCTTTATCCGCTAGCATTTTTGCTGTAATCTGCTCTACGTAATCTGGTGCAATGGCTCCTGGAGTTTCATTGGCTTTCAGGGTACGATCATAGGTTGCCTTGGTGGAAATATAAACAGCTTCTTGGCCTTTCCACTTTGCTTGTGCATTCGAAACTTGTGCCTGAATCTCAGGGGCTTCTAAAACCAGTAACACTTGACCTTTCTTTACAGGGTCTCCAATATCTACGCGTAAATCAGTAACATAACTGTTTACTTTGGCAAATAATTCCGTGCGCTGATCCGCTCTTAATTCACCTGGTAATTGTAAGGGAACTACAGGATTGCTCTTCTCAATAGCTATTGTTTCTTTGCTATTCATTCCGGGCATCATCATCCCTGCCTCGCCTTTTTTCTCTGCTGTATCAGGCGTTTTTTTATCTGCACAGGCCGTTAATACAACTAAACTAACTAGGGTTATATATATTCTTTTCATGATTCTTATTTATTTTCAGTCGGTATATAGTGAATGCTTTCTGTATCTTCAGGATCTAAAGATGGAGATTCTCGGTTTACTTTATTCATGACCCAAGCAAATACCATGGGCAAGATTACCAGTACAGAAATGGTCGAAGCTAAAAGTCCTCCAATTACAGCTCTTCCTAATGGGGCTACTTGCTCACTTCCTTCTCCATGTCCGATAGCCATCGGCAACATACCGGCGATCATCGCTAGCGTGGTCATGGCAATTGGTCGAATACGCAGTTTGGTCGCTTCAATAGCCGCTGCTGTAGAAGTCCATCCTGTTTTGCGCAACGTCTCAGCGTTGTTAATCAAGAGCACGGCATTGGCAATGGATACTCCCACGGACATGATGATTCCCATATAGGACTGTAAATTAACCGTTGACCCTGTTGCTTTTAGCAACAGCAGAGATCCCAACATAACAAAAGGCACGGTTGTCAAAATCACAAAAGACACTTTAAACGATTGGAAATTAGCGGTTAACATCAAGAAAATAACCACAATGGCAACTAATAATCCTCCTGCTAAACTTTGCATGGTATCATCCAACACAGGTGCCATTCCCATTAGTTCCACGTTTACTCCTTTTGGCAATTCTCCCAACTCAGCAATAGCTTGCTCTACATCTTCTTTCGCTCGATTCAAATCCGTTTGATGCACATTGGCAATCACCGTTACATACCCCATGGTCCCCTCGTTATAGCTCTCTGCTAAGGCTTTGGTCTCAGTAATGGTTGCTACATCACTTAATACCGGGCGATCGGCATTTTTACTCAACGGAATATTTTCTAATTCTTCCTTACTCGTTAATTGATTTTGAGGCATTTGAACCTGAACATCATAGGCAATTCCCATCATACCTCCTACCCACATATTGCGGTTGGTGTAACGCGAAGACGCCGTTGTTGCTACTAATGACTTAGCAATATCCATCGCATCCAACCCCAACTGAGCAGCGCGTACACGATCAATGTTGATTTCATAGGCAGGATAATTCATCGAAATCGGCATCTTTTGATCGCGCATATAGTCGATTTCATTCAGCTTCGCCAATAATTTATTCGCCGTCATCATATTCATCTTGCGCATCATCCCTGAAATGCGAATCTCAATTGGCGTGTTGGTTCCCTGGCTTAAAATCTTTTCCGTTAACTCAATTGGCTCAAACGTCAATTTTAATTCTGGCAATTTTTCTTTGATGCGTTGGCGAATCTGATCCTTTAATTCATCCGTATTTCCGCTAAAATCTTTAAAAGCAATTTGCATCGAGGCTTCATGTGGACCTGCATTATATAAGTAGATTGGACTCACTGCAAACGAAGAAGGGTGTTGCCCCACGAAAGCAGATGAAATAGCAATTTTCTCTTTGCCAAATAAGTCTTCTACCTCAGCCAATAACTTTTTCACCTTCATTTCCGTATGTTCAATACGCGTACCTTCGGGTGCAGTAATACGCAGTTGCACTTGACTTGAATTGACTGCGGGCAAAACGTCTTTTCCGATGTTTTGATACATAAAAGCAACCGCTAATAAAGCAAATACAACAGCTCCCGTTGCTATGATTTTCTTGCCTGGCATCACCTTCTCAATTCCGGCTACAACGCGATTCTTGAACTTATCAAATCCTTTGGCTTCTTCCGGGATCTTATGTTTCTCGGGATCGTACTTCATGATCCAGTTGGCCATAATGGGCACAAAAGTCTGAGACAACAAGAAAGAAACGGTCATTGCAAATCCAATAGCCATGGCTAAAGGCATAAACAAAGCCCCTGGAATACCCGTCATCATAAAGGCAGGTGCAAACACGGCCAAGATGCTGAATAAAATCAATAGCTTCGGGAAGGCAATTTCCTTACACGCATCCCAAATAGCCTGTACCTTGCTCTTGCCGAGGGCAAAGTGCTGGTGAATATTTTCAATGGTTACCGTACTTTCATCGACCAAAATACCAATAGCCAAAGCCAATCCAGACAAGGTCATGATATTAATGGTTTGTCCGAATAATTTCAAGAACAACACCGATGAAATAATGGCAATGGGAATTGTTAGGATTACAATCAACGCCCCTCTAGGATCACGTAGAAATAATAAAACCATTAATCCGGTTAATAAAGCACCCAAAACTCCTTCAACAATTAAACTCTTTACTGCGTTGATTACATTGACGGATTGGTCAAATTCATACGAAATCTTCACATCTTCGGGTAGGTTATTCTGAATATGCGGAATCGACTTTTTCAATTGCTCTACAACATCATACGTAGAGGCTTTTCCGGATTTTGCAATATTGATATAAACCGATCGATTTCCATCAACTAAAGCATAGCCTGTTGTAATATCAGCGCCATCTTTTACCGTAGCCACATCGCGTAGATAAACGTTGTCTACTTGTCCTTTAAACAAAGGAATACGACCAAACTCTTCTACCGTCTTGAGCGTATTGTTGGTCGGTGTCAAATAGTTTTTATCGCCAACGTAAACATTCCCCGATGGCATGGTTACGTTTTGTCTGCTTATTGCTTCTACGATTTGCTCGGGGCTCATCTGATGCGTATGCAGTTTATTCGGATCAATATTAATCTCAATCGTACGCGGTGAACCACCAAAAGGAGGGGCCGTTGTCATTCCTGGAATTTTGATCAAGAATGGACGGGCCACGAAGTTGGCAATATCCTGTAACTCGTTATTCGTTTTTGTTTCTGAGCGAAACACCAGCTGTCCCACAGGTTGAGAAGAGGCATCAAAGCGAATAATAAAAGGTGGTGGTGCCCCTGGAGGCAAGAAAATTACGGAGCGATTCGACAGTGCAGAAATAGAAGCAATCGCCTCTCCCATATCAGTTCCTTCGTAAAATTCAATTTTCATTAAGGTTAATCCCTGTGTGTTTTTTGTATCGATACTTTTAATCCCATTGGCAAAAAGCATCATATTAACATACATCTTGGTAAAATAACCTTCCATTTGTTGGGGTGTATATCCATTAAAGGAATGGGCAATATACACCACGGGTAAATTCATTTCAGGTAAAATATCCACCTGAATTTCTTTGGATGATTTGAGTCCAAAGAACAACAAACCTATAACCAATACCATAATAGATATCGGTTTGCGCAAAGCAAAGCGAATTAAATTCATATTCTATTATTTTTGGGGAATAGCGTTGACTAATAGTTGAATATCTCCTTGAGCAGCAGCCTGCATTAAGAGCGCCTGCCAAAGGTTATTTTGAGCTACTTCAAAGGCAATTTCTGCGCGTTGTAGCGTGTATAAAGCTTGGGTAAAAGCTACTAAATCACTTAACCCATTATCATACAGTGCCTTTTGTTGATCAAAAGCAACAGTGGCTGCGTGTACTTCAATCGTACTATGCGTCAAAATAGTGGTTGCATTTTGATAGTGTTCTTTTGTTAAGAGCACTTGATTTGCTAGCTCGCGATCCATTTTAGCATATTCTTCTCGCAAGCTTTCAGATAGTTTCTCTTGCTCTTTCACTTTGGATGTGGTGCGGAAGAAATGGGAGATATTCCACGTCAATTGCAAGCCTACCAAATAATTACTACGGTCAATACCTACGCCATTACTGTAGTTTTTAGTAAATGCCGTATTGTCTTGTACATAGTTCCAATCAAAACCAGAACCGCGTCCTTGTATTATTCCAAAAGCATTCAATTGAGGCAAACTAGTGCGATGTACAAGTTTCTCCATCGTCTTACTTTGCTTTACTTTGTGTTCTTGCCATTGGAGAATCGGATGGTTCTCTAGGGTGAATTCTCGCTCAAAAATGAGCGGTTTGTGGGTGTAAAACAGCGAATCTAATTCGTACGATTGGCGTTCGATATCCAATAAATCAGAAAGTTGTTTGTCCCATTCCAATTCTTTGTCGTACGCTTTAATGTATGTTGTTTCCGCAAAAGCCACCTCAGCTTGCGCTAAGCGTTCATCAACTTGAGCAATCAATCCGCTTTTTACTTTTGCTGCGGTAACGGTGTAAAACACCTTTGCGCGATCTAGATTTCGCTGCTGTACTTCCACTATGCGCTGTGCCCCCAATAAATTAAAATAAGTTGCACTAGCTTTGATTTGTTGTTTAAATATTTCTTGGGCTAAATCTTGTTGAGCCACCCCTTGTTGGTCTTTCATCAGGGCCACCCCTTGACGGGTTTTACCAAAAGAGAAGATGTTCCAATTGACGTTGGCAAAATAAAGAGATCCAAAAGCGGCATTCCAATTCTGTTCTTCCAAAGGCATAGAAGTGGCCGCAGATCCCAATCCACCATAAGCGTATAAAGGTCCGTTTTGGGCATTAATTGTTCCGTAACTCTGTTGAGCACCGAAAGTTAAATCTGGGAAATAATTTCCCTTTTGATTTTGGGTATTGTAAATGGAAGCTTGTAGTTTGGCTTCTTTACTTTTTATTAAAGGATAGCGCTGGGTAACCTGCTCAATGGCCTGTTCCAAAGTAAGTGTTTGGGCAGATACAGCAGTTGCTGCACTCCACAAAACAACACACGCTATTGTATTGAATTTCATTTCAAATCACGCGTTTAATTATACAATAACTCAGTAGCATCTACCCTATAGGCAGACACGTATAAAGTGTATTGTTATAATCAAATTCTATACACGCAATGCAGGATGTATAAGGGGACTTCCTCTATTAAATCTAGATAATATAGATAGGGAATTAGTACCTCTTTTGGCGCAGTAGTAAATTCGTAAACTGCACCAAAATAACGATGCAAAATAGCATCTAGAAAAAACGAAACTTGGAGGACCTTAAACGTTGAATTCTGTACTTCCGACTTTACTTTTACAACTTCAACTTTGTCTTGGCAGCAATTCTTTTTAGGTTCTTTTACCGTTTTTCCTTTTAAGCTACAAAAAGCACAATTTTCTTCGCTACTTTGAGCAAAAGCCATACTCGTTTGTTGCACAAATCCTTTGCAGATGTGCTGATATGTACTGAAGCCAGAGGCCAAAAACAAGTACATAACACTAAATAGTATGACTAATATTCTCTTCATATGTAAGGCGAAGGTATAAACTCCCACCTAAAAGAACATTACATAACTTTTGAAATATGTTGTATAATTTCGCAGTTTAGACAACCAACTTCCCCGTTAATTTGCGAACGTATCTCCTTCTTTTACCTTTTTTAAATCACCGACCAATACGCGATTCCAATCGGTATTTCCCTTTTGTACATACGCTTTCCCATCTGCTCTTTTCACAACGACAACAGGCGTTGCTTCTATTTTATTTGCTGCATTTACGGTCCAGATATACGTTGTTTCATCTCGCATGAAAAGCGCTTCTTCCTTTATTACTTTGGTTGGAAGATTTAAAATAGTCAGCACTAGATTTCGGATGTCTTGAACATTAGAAATTGACGAAACATTCAAAGTCATTACTATTTTCCCCTCTTCATTAATGGATTGTTGGGTTAGAGACTCCAACGCGGAGGCTGGCAATTGTAGGGAAGACTGATCCTGAAATACAATCTTTGCTCGCGTTTGCTGCAATTGATTGCGCAATAATAAATAGTTTTCACTGCTTACTGCAATCTGAATGGATTTTGCCTGTCCTTGCTGTAGCGTAAACAAAGGCTGATTCTCATCTATCGTTCTTCCTGCACCGACTAAAATTTGCTTTACAACTCCTGCACTATTGGCTTTAATTGTCTTTTCAACATAGGTTACCTGAGCGGAAGAAGAAACTTTGTTGACTTGTTCTTCATATTCAGCGGCTTCTTTTTTAGCTAAATTGTATAATGCATATTGTTTGTCGTATTTTTCTTTTGCCTCAGATCCATCCTCTCCACGATCAATCGCCAATAATTGATCCAATTGTTCTTTGACAAACTGTTTGGATTCTTTTGCTTTTCGCATGGCTTTCCCAAGACCTAAAGTATCTCCTTGAGCGATGCGTATCACCGCAACATCCTGACCTTCTTCAATGCGGCTATTCACATCCACTTTTAGTTGAATTAATTCTCCTTTTTTGTCTGTTCGAATGGCAACGGATGGCAATGCAGCCACTTGTGTGTGATACGTTTGATTAACAACGATTACCTCTTCTGTTACTCCTTCTATTCGCACTCCTTCTGAAGCAAGAGGCAACTGTTCTTCTTTTACCTGGGTTTCATTTGTTTCTGATGAGCGATTATTCATCCCGCGAATACCTACCCAAACCAAAAAAACAAGACAACCAATGGTCATTATAATTTGTTGCGCTCTAACTTTTGTATTCTTCATAATTTACTTCAATAAGGGATACAAATATAACGAACTATCAACCGATTTTAAAGCGCTTTTCTCAATGGTTTTTCATTTTATTCCAACCCAGTCAGAAAGTACGATAAAAACAAAAGCTGATTTCTTCTAAGGGAAGAAATCAGCTTTTGTAATCATTACAACACTTGCGATTAATGTCCGCCTAAAGCGCGGTATAAATCTATTTTTGACGCTAAGTAATCGCGTTTCAATTCTGCATAATTCAAGTTGCTCTGTAAAGCCAATGCTTGCGCATTCACAACTTCTAAATAGGAGGCTTTATCCAAGCCAAACATCACTTGAATATGATCCAAAGAGGTATTTAAAAGGTGTACGCGTTGTTGTACAACCTGTTCCCTCTCTTGCATCTTGTCAATTTTAACTAAAGCATCGTGTACATCGGCATATCCTACTACCACAGCATTTTTAAAACTAATTGCCGCTTTTTCTCTTTCGATTACGGCAATTTCATAGGCTGTTCTCAATTTTTTCTGCTGAAAGATAGGCTGTACCAATCCTCCAATTACTGTTCCAAACAAAGAAGCAGGCGTATTAAACCATTGAGAGGCTTCGATGGCATTCCATCCACCTTGAGCAGAGATAGTTAAGCTTGGATACATCTCTCCTTGAGCTGCTCCTGCCTTTGCATTGGCTTTTCTCAATTCTAATTCTGCAATTTGAATATCTGGGCGTTGACTTAAAAACGCTGCTGGTACTCCCGTATTTAGATCCGTAGAAAACTGAAGGGCATTAATTGAGGCTGTGCGGTGAATTTTTTGGGGAAAATGGTTGAGCAAAACGCCCAACGCACTTTCTTGTAATGCAATTTCCTGTTCTAGCTGAGGCAATAATTCTTGCGCTTCTAACCATTGTGCCTCTGCTTGTTGTACAGCAATACTTGACTCATTTCCAATTTCATACATTTTTTGAGTCAAGGCAAATGTCTTTTCACGCAATACTAATCCCTCTTCTGCAATGTGCAACTGTTCATCTAACATCAATAAATTGATATAAGCGGTTGCCACTTCTGCCACTAATCGATTCTCAATCGCTCTTTTTACTTCTTGTGTTTGCAAATAAGAAGCTAAAGCGGCTTCCTTTTCTCGCCTGATTTTCCCCCAAACATCCAACTCCCATGACAAATCCAAACGCGCCGTGTAATCTTTACTTATACGAGGTGCTCCTGATAAGCCAATCTCACTATTCTTAGACCATTCCGTATGTGTTCCTGCAACTTGCATCGTCAGATTAGGCAACAACGCCATTTTAGACTGTTTATACAACAAGTTTACTTGATCAATATTCTTGATTGCCAATTGCAAATCTGTATTTTGATCTAAGGCTATTTGTACGTAATGTGCTAATTCTGCTTGACCAAAAAAGTTTTGCCAAGATAATTGCGCTAGTGTATTGGCTATACTATCGGTCTGTGCATTTGCATAAAACTGGGTTGGACTATCCAAGGATGGGCGCTCATAGTCTTTTCCTACCTTACAAGCAGTAAAGAGTAAAGCAACCGGTATGATATATAGGTATTTCTTCATGTCAAATTTCTTTTTAAACTTCCGTTGATTGTTCCGTTGTTGCGGGTGCGCCTGAAATTTTCTCTTGTAAATATTGGAAGAATACATACAAAATTGGAATAACAAATACCCCTAGTACTACACCGAAGAACATTCCACCAGCGGTACCAATACTAATCGAATGGTTTCCTTGAGCTGAAGATCCTTGCACAAACATCAACGGAATTAATCCCGCAACGAAAGCGAAGGAAGTCATCAAAATTGGGCGCAAACGCAAACGCGATGCTTCTAATGCTGCTTCTACAATAGATAAACCTGCATTTCTGCGTTGTACAGCAAATTCGACAATCAAGATGGCATTCTTAGCCAATAAACCGACGAGCATGATGAGTCCCACTTGTACGTAAATGTTGTTGGCAATTCCCACGGCGCCAATGGCGACAAAGACTCCAATAATTCCCACTGGTAAAGAGAATAAGACTACTAAAGGCAGGATGTAGCTTTCATATTGTGCGGCCAAGATGAAATACACGAATAAAATAGACAATCCAAAAATGAAAATCATTTGATTACCGGATTGTTTTTCTTCTTTACTCAATCCCAGCCATTCAATTCCGTATCCCGTAGGTAATTTCTCTGATGCGATCTGCTCTACTTTAGCCATGGCATCTCCCGTACTAACACCAGGGCTAATAATGCCATTTACTGTAATAGCATTGAATAAGTTATGCCTGCTGATGGCTTGGGGTCCATATACTTTTTCTAGTTTAGCTAAAGAGCTGATAGGAATCATTTCTCCTGATTGGGTATGAACATATAACGTCTTAAAAGAATCTTCATTGGCTCTAAACGGTGCATCACCTTGTACAAACACTTTGAACTGTTTTCCGAAGCGGTTAAAGTCATTCACTTGTGCACTACCGTAAAACAACTGAACCGCAGCCATCATCTCGCTTATTTCTACCCCATGCATTTTCGCTTTCACTGGATCAACCACAATCTTGTACATCGGGAAATCGGCCTTAAACATAGTAAACGCTTGTACTACTTCATCCGAGGCACTTAAATCCGCATTAAACTGAGTCACTACCTCGGCGAATTCATTAATTGATCCTCCTTTTCGATCTTGAACAACCATTTCTAGTCCGTCAAAATCTCCAAATCCAGGAACCGTTGGGTTGGCAAATACAAAGAAATCTCCTTCTTTAATTGTGGATAATTGTCCGTTTATATCTGCTAAAATTTCGTTTATATCGGTTACCTCTCCTCGTTCTTCGCGTTCTTTAAAGGCAATAAATCCCATTCCGTATGCTGGACTGGCAGCATTACCTAATATATTAAAACCAGAAATTGTCGTTACTGATTTAATCGCTGGATGCTTGCGCATAATATCATCTCCTTCTTTTAACACTTTTGTTGTGCGATCAATCGATGACCCTGGAGGAAGTGATAGAGCAAACATGGCAAACCCCTGATCTTCATTGGGAATGAATCCTTTGGGTGTTACATTCATCAACAACACCATCGCTACAATTGATCCCAAGATCAAAGAAGCTCCTAATACTTTTCTTTTCAGCAAGAAGCGAATTCCACCTACATAACGATTCGTCAAAGCGTTAAACCCATTGTTAAAACTAGAGAAGAAACGCTTCAGAAAGCCTTTTTTACTTGTTTCTCCATGCTCCTCTGTATAGTGATTCTTTAACAACAAGGCACATAAAGCCGGACTCAAGGTCAAGGCATTTACTGCTGAAATTAGAATAGCGATAGCCAAAGTAAAAGCAAACTGTTGATAGAACACCCCGACAGGTCCTGTCATAAATCCAACGGGCAAGAATACCGCCGACATCACCAAGGTAATCGAAATAATAGCCCCTGTGATTTCACTCATTGCTTTAGACGTCGCTTCTTTGGCATTTAATCCATCAATCATCATGGTGGCATGGACCGCCTCCACTACTACAATGGCATCATCCACCACAATTCCTATGGCTAGCACCAAGGCAAAGAGCGTCAACATATTAATGGAGAATCCCAACATATTAAGGAAGAACAAGGTTCCAATCAAGGAAACTGGCACTGCAATAGCAGGAATCAACGTCGATCTAAAGTCCTGTAAGAACAAATACACAATTAGAAACACCAATAAGAAGGCTTCTATTAACGTGGTTTTTACTTGATTAATTGATTCATCTAATTGCGTTTTACTCGCAAAGGTCACGTTGTAGTTTAATCCTTTTGGCAATTGAGGTTTTAACTCCTCTAATACGGCATATATTTGTGTTTGAATATCATTGGCATTGGATCCATTCGTTTGGAAAACAGCCATAGATACGGCTTCATTTCCATTTACCTTATTCTCCTCATCATAGGCTACTGCACCAAATTCAATTCGCGCAATATCTTTTAAGTACAACACATTTCCGTTGCTATCTGCCTGAACAACAATTTGTTCAAACTGTTCAGGTGTATTGTATTTTCCGGGATAGGTCAGTGTATATTGAACCGCCCCACCGGCATTTTGTCCTAGATTACCGGCAGCAACTTCCAAACTTTGATTTTGAATGGCGCGCTCTACATCCGAGGGAGTTAACCCGCGGTTCGCTAATTTATGGGGATCTAACCACACGCGCATGGCGTAATCTTTCTCTCCAAAAAGCTGTACGTTTCCTACTCCTTTGATGCGTTTCAATGCTCGTACAACGTTAATTCGAGCGTAATTTTGAACGAACGTTTCGTCATAAAGCGTCGCATCATCACTGATTAAATCAATAACCATAATCATGCCTCGTTGCTCCTTTTGGGTATTCACCCCTGCGCGAATTACTTCTTCTGGGAGAATTCCCTGCACTTGCGCAACTCTATTTTGTACGTTTACAGCGGCTTGGTCAGGATCAGTTCCCAACTCAAAAAAGACTGTAATAGTCGCTGTACCGTCATTACTCGCAGTAGATTCGATGTGAGTCATTCGCTCTACTCCATTGATTACCTCTTCTAGAGGAGTAACCACTGACTTGAGTACAGTTTCAGCGTTCCCTCCTGGATATGATGCATGAACAGCCACACTAGGTGGTGCAATATCAGGGAACTGCTGCACAGGTAATTCTTTCAGTCCAACAAGACCTAGAATTACCAATATAACAGAAATCACGGTAGCCAATACAGGCCTGTGAATTATTTTCTTTAGCATGAAATTACCTTGTTAAATTGAATTTTGTTGTTTGTTGTTTGTTTTTTGTGGTAAGAAATAGCGTTATAAAACAGAGGCGTCTCGCGTTGCTTGCTCCTCGCTTTTTACAGCGCTAATTTGCTTGTTCGATGAAGGGGCTAGCGGTTGTACTTTATCGCCATCTGCAATCTTATCTAACCCTGTTGTAACAATGGTTTCTCCACTTTCAACACCTCCTTGAACAAAATACGTATGCAGATTTTTACCTACTATTTGCAATTGTCTCTGTTCTACTTGATTCTCTTTTCCAAGTACATAGGCAAAAACCTTATTCTGTAAGTCCCTAGTCGCAGCAATGGGAATTTGTAAGACATCCCTTTTATTAGCGACTAAACGCACAATACCTGTTCCTCCGTTTCTCAATAATTTTTCGGGATTCTCAAATACCGCACGCACGCTTAACGCATTAGTTGCCTTGTCGAATTCACCATTAATCATATCCACTTTTCCTTTCAATGGGTAAGTATCACCATTGCTCAACTTCAATTCAATATCCATTGGCAACACCTCTTGTTCGCCCTTGCTTCCTTTAATCAGATCAAAGTAATCCGACTCTGTTACGGAAAAATAGGCGTAAATCTGTGAAATATCGGACATCGTTGTCAAAGGCTCAGCCTCACCTGCCGTAACTAAGTTTCCTACTAATTTTGGTATTCTTCCTAAAAATCCATCAACTGGAGCTACAACCGTACAGTAACTCAAATTCAATCTTGCTTCTGCAACGGCTGCTTTTGCCTGTGCCACTAACGCTTTTGCACTATCTAAAGCCGCATTTGCCGTTTGCAATTGTATGGGAGATACAAATTTATTTTCAACTAGTGATTTTACTTTATCTTGCTCTAATTGCGCATGAACCAATGCTGCAGCTGCTGCCTTTACTGTCGCTTCTGCATTTTGTAATTTAATCTGATAAGGTTGTGGATCAATAAAAAATAAGGCTTGTCCTTTTTTGACATAACTTCCTTCTTTAACTACAATTTTATTGATGTAACCTGAAGCTTGTGCACGGACTTCAACATTAACCTTTCCTTGTAAAGAAGCGGTATAGCTATGTACAACTTCTGCATCTCCACGTTCTACAACCTCTGTTTTGACTTCTACATTACCAGCCATTGCCGCTTGATCATTTGCCGTTTGCTTACATCCTACTGCAGTAACTAGAGCAAATACTGTTAGCCCTACATAAGACAATACCCTAAGGTTTCTAAAAATTCTATTCATAAAATTTCATATTACACAACAAAAATGAAAAAATTGATACCTCATCTCTTTTTTTTTATTTTGAAGTGTAAAAATTAGGTACTGAAACGTCGAAACCCTGAACTAATCTGTCGGGAGTCAATAAAAAAAGCTACCGAAGTAGCCTTATGAGTTCAACCAATTTTTAAATATAGGAGCCTTTTCTCGGCTTATGATAATTTCCCTTTGAGGGTCTTGGATTAAAGTAACCTTAAGTTTTCCATTATAGTAATTTTGGATATTGTGGATACTGTCAATGTGCAAAATATGCTGTCTATTGGCCCTAAAAAAAGATTGTGGATCTACTTCCTCTTCTACTTCCTCCATCGTTTGACCAACTATAATTACACTTTTGTCTTTCAATACCAAATGGGTAATCTTCAATTCAGAATAGATATACGCTATTTCTTCTACTTTAACGGTTTTAAATCCATCTTTATACGGTATTAAAAAACGAGAACGATACACCACTTCTTTTTTGTTTAAACTACCTAAAATATGTTTGATGGAATCACTTAATCCCGCGGAATTCAAGCTTTCATATTTAGTTAATGCTTGGATTAAGTCTTCTTCCTGAACGGGTTTCATCAGGTAGTCAATACTATTCACCTTAAACGCTTTTAGGGCATATTCATCATAAGACGTGGTAAAGATAACAGGGATATCCACTTGAACTTGCTCAAATATTTCGAAACAAAGTCCATCTTCAAGGCGAATATCCATAAAGATTAGATCTGGATCATCATGTGTTTGCAGCCAACTTACTGCCGACTGTATTCCTTCAACCACAGCTAATACTGCTATAGTGGGGTCTATTTGATGCAAGAGACGCATGAGTTTATTTGCATTTCTTTCTTCATCTTCAACAATCAATACATTCATATTCCAAATTTTTAATTTGTATGTTTTCGTTCCCTACTCGCTAATAAGGGCAATTTTACGATAAATGATTCTGTAGTACTTGTTATTTCTACGTCTAATTTACTCAACAAACGATAGCGATCTACAATATTATCTAACCCTACCTTAGAAGAAGGCAATTCTACCATCAATTTTTGTAAATTATTGCGAACAACTACATATTGATCCACTACTTTTATGTGAATAGTCAACGGATGCTCTTTGGAAGCTGTGTTGTGTTTCACTGCATTTTCAACTAATAATTGCAAGGCGATAGGTGCTACTGCTTGTGTATTTTGCACGACTTCTGGAATCTCAATCTTCAACTCTACTTTGCGTCCCATTCGCTCTTTAATCAAATAAAAATAAGATTCTACAAAGCTAATTTCTTCCTTTAGGCTGATTGTATTTTTTCTGGCATTCGAAAGCATATAGCGATAAACTAAAGCCAGATTATCGATAAACTTAATAGCGACTTGCTGATCTTCTATAACCAATTCAGATAACGTACTAAAGTTATTGAACAAAAAATGAGGATCCAATTGCATTTTTAGCGTTTCCAATTCAGCCTGACTCGCAATGCGCTCCAATTGCTCCGCTTTAAGTTTTAATTCAGCGGCATCCATCATTGAATTTTTCCAGTTCTTAATTAAGAAATATCCCGTGTGAATGACACTAATAAAAATACCCGTATTAATGCTAATCAACAAGGATTGCCAAATGTCAATTTTAGCTTCCAAATCCAAAATCTCTCCTGGTTCATCAGGTAAGCAAAACAGATAAGCGACATTGAGGATACAGTAAACAATAAAAATAAAGAGAATCAACAACACCAATTGAACCACTACGCGCCAAGTAGCGTATTTTGTCCAAGGCAATATCTTATTCAAAACATGGCTTAATCGCAAACTAATTTCACTAATCAAAGTACAATAAACCAGAATCATAATTCCAGTCTGCCAAAAGCCTTCTACATCCACGGTAGTATACCATTCGGGATCGTATGGGTTTAACAAAAAGTGAGAAAATAGATACAATACAAAAACAGCTGGTATGACAACTAGCCGATAATGCTTTGTAAATAGCGATTGGTCAATACTATTTTTTTCTATACTTCTTTCCATATTTGTTGCCAAAAGTAAGTGTCTTTTTACTGAAACGCAGAGATTAATAACCCAACAGGAATAATTATGCGTTGAATCGTACAAATGTACAACTGTATCTTAGATTTCCATTTGAGTACAAATAGATAAAAAAAAAGCTAGCGTATTGCGCTAGCTTTTCTTCTTTATTTTTTTTTAGAAATTATACAATTTTCTGCCTATCTCTTTCACAACGATGGTTTTAGCAACGCTATCGTGGAGGGTTTGTTTTTTATCATTTCCGAAGAATAAGAAATAACCAATAAAAAAGATCAAAGAAGAGATAATTGACATAAAAAATCGTCCTGTAGCTTGGCCAAAATCAATGCGATTGCCCTCCATACTCAGGCATCTAATATTCATGGCACGCTGTCCAAGTGTTGCTTGTTCGTCACTGGAATGCAATAAAGCATAGTACAACCAAGGCCCTACAATTGGAATAATACTCGCAAACAAACAAATTAATCGGTCTAACAACAAAGCGATTAATCGCTCTCCAAAACTAGCATATTCAAAATAGATTTCACCTTGTGGAGTAAAAAGTGTAACGTAATTCTTATCCGCATGATATAGAACATTACCCACTTTCTCTTCATACATTGAAGTGCTATTTCCGGCCTCTACGTACATCGGTTTGAATTGAAAAATATCTTTCAACTCCTCTATGTACCTTGCTTCTGTCCAATTGGACAAACCTTCGTACCATACCAAGGTATGCACGGCAATTCCAATTTCGATCAGTTCGCTTTTCGTATAAGGTCCTTGTTTTTGACTGTTGCGAACGATAAAAAACGCTGTATTCATAGCTTTATTTCTTTATGTAAACATACAAAAGCATTTTTTATCTTCACCATATGTTCCGATTATTTTATTTGTCAAAAGTAACTAGTTCAATTTCTTTTAAATCATCGTGATTCAATACCTCAACGATTAACTCATTGTTTTTTAATTCTTTAATTTTAAATTGAACATTCTCACCAAAACTTGCACTTGACATGTAAATCAAATCACCTTCTAATTTCCAAGAACCTTCATCCTCACTCAAGCTATACTTATCTACAGCTTTAAATGTGTTCTCTTTTAACACAATGTGCACAGATGATAGTTGATAAGCCAAGCGTTTGGCTCCTTTACACGATTCATCAAAAACAAAATGAGCAGCAATCCAATTCTTTTCCAAACTACTATTCTTTAACGATTTAACAGAATTAATTTCCATTTCGTTATTACGCTCATCACTACTACAACTCATTAGTACCGATCCAAGACTGACTGAAACTACAACAGCCAACATCCATTTAAAAACATTTTTCATAACATAGTCTATTAAGGGGTTAAACAACAGTTACTTTTAATTTTTGTTTTAAACTAATTCAATATTTCATCGTATCTAATTTAATAAAAAAACCTTAACAAATAATTTTTTTACTAATTTTTATAAGATAAATTAAATTTTAATACAATTAAACACTCATACTAAACATTAAAAGTTAAAACAATAAATTAAATTCTTAAAAGACGTCTTTCTTAATCATTAACTAGTTGCAAAAGTATCGGATAATTTTAGAGGCAAAAATGACAAATATCATCAGTATTTACGATACTTTACAGCTATTTAAGGTAGAACAATTCCTCCAGATTCCAGCTCGCTTAAAATCAACCCCTTATCCCCTTAAAACTTTAAAAAAGCCTCTATTTTACCATTTTGTTAACATATTGTATCTTTTTTGGTTCCTTTCTTGAAAAAGAAAAGGAGCGATAAACATTTGATAACACAAGAAGAAAACCTTCAGAATTACGGTAAATCAATCTGACTAATACTTGCAATATTGTACTAAAAAAACACAAAATGCGACTAATAAAAAAATGTCCCTTTTGTACAAAAAAAAGGACATTTTTTACTTATTTTTTTATTCACAGGATATCTATACCTATTTCTACTACTTTTTTTGGGTCAAATTCATGGGTTTTAACCCCAGTTTTTGAAACAATTGTTGGTCTTCACTTAAAGAGGGGTTCGGCGTTACGAGTAATGTTTGTTCTTCTCCTGCAAAAATAGAGTTTGCTCCAGCTAAAAAGCACCATCCTTGCTCTGCTTCATTCATCTCTAATCGCCCTGCGCTTAAGCGAACCCTTGTTGCGGGCATTACAATTCGAGTTGTGGCAATCATACGCACCATTTCCCATACATCTGTTTTAGGCAGATTCTCCATGGGTGTACCTTTTACACGAGCTAACGCATTAATTGGCACGGATTCAGGATGTTTATCCATGGTAGCCAACGTCAACAACATCGCAATTCGATCTTGATCGGTTTCACCTAGACCTATAATTCCTCCTGAACAAACTGTAATTCCTGCCTTTCGAACTGAATTAATGGTATTTAAACGTTGATCATAGGTACGAGTAGAAATAATGTCTTTATAATGACTTTCTGAAGTATCAATATTGTGATTGTAGGCGTATAGTCCGGCTTCTTGCAAACGCTTTGCCTGGTCATCCGTCAACATTCCCAAGGTACAGCAAACCTCCATATCCATTGCATTTACCCCTTTTACCATGTCAATCACTTTATCAAAATCGCGATTATCGCGAACCTCCCGCCAAGCAGCGGCCATACAGAAACGAGAAGATCCATTGGATTTAGCCTTCTTTGCATGAGCCAAAACCGTTTCCAATGGCAATAAGCGTTGCACCTTAATATCGGTATGATAACGAGCAGCTTGCCCACAATACGAACAATCTTCTGGGCAACCTCCTGTTTTTATGGAAAGCAAGGTGCTTACCTGAACCTCCAGTGGGTTGTAATATTGTCGGTGAACTGTTGCTGCACGGTATACGAGTTCCATCATCGGCGAATCATAAATGGCTTGTATTTCGTCTGAGGTCCAATTATTTCGGATTGGCGCTTTACTTTCTTCCATCTTCTTATTTGTCTTATTAGTTAAGCCGCAAAAATAGAATGGATGCCACTGGTTGAGGTCATCCGGTTTAAAGATAACAACTAGACCAGTTTTGAGAGAGAAGCGAGACTGTGAAGTGGCTTTTTTGTTTTTTTGCAAAGTTGTGAAAAGTAAAAAAAACTCTCCTTTAATCGATGAATCTTACAACTTCACAAAAAACAAAAACACAAAAAAGCAAAAAAAAAAGAAGTCCCTTTATCAGGGACTTCTTTTTTTAATCTAACCACACTTTTACTTTTCAAATTATCATTTGAAAATCAACACAAAGCTACGCGTGTATCAAGTACACGTCAACACGATATTTTATAGTTTTAAAAACAGAAGATTTTTTTTATCACTTACACACACTTCTTCTGTTTTTAAAATAACTTGTATTTTTGTTAGCTTATTTGTTGTTCATTATGTTTAAATCTATCTTAACACAACACATCGCTAAGATTAAATTCTCTACATTTGAACAAAACAAAATTCCACATTAATTTGAATCTACTCTAGGACATTTGTCCTTCTAATGATAAATATATGTTAAGAATAAATCTTGATTTTTTATCCTATATTGAATCGATTGCCCATAAAGACATTATAGCAGATAAAATACAATTGATCCAATACAGTCCCAAAGACATCATACTCACGCAAGGAGAACAAATCACCAAGATTATTGTGATCCGAGAGGGAATAACGAAATGTTATATCACGGAAGAAAACGGAAAGGAATACATTCCCGAATTTCTGAGTCGAGGAGAAATTATGGGAGAAATTGAATATTTGGGAAAAATGCCGTGTTTGTGTTCCGTAGAGGCCCTATCTTATGTAGAGGCCTATGTAATTCCCTTATCTATTTTTGATCATCTATTAAAAACGGATATCACCTTCAACAACGTGTTATTATCTGTCGAAGCCTTACGCGTATACCACACTAGTGAGCGAGCTTCTTTTCAACAGTTGTATACGGTAGAACATGCGCTTGAAAAACTATTAGTCCTGCAAGAGAAAAATCAAGTCAATATCTCTAAAGAGGATATGGCTTCTTATTTAGGAATTACCACGCGAACGCTAAATCGCGCTTTAAAGAAAATAAATGGGGAAGAATAAAGAGTATAAGTTTATTGTCATCCTCTTATTACTAAAAGTTCACCCCAATAGATAGTTGAAAATACTGGGCTTGTTTGAAATAATTTTTATATTGAGGAGCTGTTCTAACATTGTACTTATTCCAATGGTAATGCAATCCTACAACCGCCCGAAACCCCTTGGTGATGTCATATTGATATTCGGTTCCAATCAAATAACCAAGGCCTGACATAGATTCAATTTTCTCACTACTAGAAGATGATCGAAACGATGAATCATAAATTCCAATTTCTGGCTTCAATGTACTTTGAGGGCTTACCTCCCAGAAATAGTAAAGACTTGCTCCACCCTTAGATTGGGTTGAATTATCGACTTTGCCAATCATTTGCCTGTTTTTAACTCGCAAACCAGTAGATCCTGCAAATAAATTTAATCCTATATTCTGATATCGAATTATCCCCAGCTTAACTTCAAATCCCATATTGTGTGTTCGATGTGCATCCGCAATCATGTTGTTTCCCATGTAAAATGAATTCGAAAAAACCACACTCGTATTGCGAAACCATACCACTTTACTCTTCGCTTGTGTTTCTTGTGCATAACTACTCCACCCTACTAAAAAAAGTAGGAAAAAACACGCAATTGTATCTTTAGTCTTTCTATTCTTCATTGGAGATTGGTTTAGCAACGTCAATTGTACCTAAATGAAACAAGTAGTTTCCCTTGTTATCTACACCATTTACCACTACTTGTTCGTAGTTATTAACTAGGAGTAAATACAGGTATTTCCCGCCAGGAAAACCTAGCTTAAACGATCCGTCTGCCTCCGTATAAATTGAATTTACTACGTGATAATCTCTTGGATACACCCGCCTTAAATCTACTATCTCTTTTCCCTCTACCCAATCAACACTCACAATATTCACTTCAGCATTTGCAAGAGGTTTGTTATCGTTGACTATAATCCCTGTGACTACATATCGCTCCTTTCCATCATAGTAACGTTCATCTACACAGGACAGTAGAACGCAAACGAATAAAAAACACAAGACGAATATCCTCATAGAGCTTTAACTTAAATTTAAGACAATATAATAATAAAAAAGGAAATACAGACCTGTATTTCCTTTTTCACACCCCTATAATATAGTTTATTTCATAAATTGACTCACATCCACTTGTAATCCTTTGGCAATTCGCATTCCCAAATCTGCATCGGCTCTAAACCAATGGCACAATTGACGGAAGATAATTTCTTCGCGTTTTGGTCCATCGATACCGCTCATTGCGCCTACAATATTACTTACGGTATTCGCTTTTGCTTCTTCAGTCATAATGCGGTATAAATTACCTGGTTGCGTAAAGTGATCATCTTCTCCTACTCCATTTCGATCATAGTGATCTGCAACAACGTGTTCTCCTAAGTCTAAAGCTGGTTCTTTGTAACTTTGATCCACCACGATGTTGTCAAAACTGTTTGGATAATAGTTTGGTTCACTTCCTCCATTTCCGTCGATGCGCATGGCTCCATCACGTTGGTAGTTATTCGTTGCAAACGGGCAGCGGTTTACTGGAATTTGCTCGTAGTTAGCGCCTAAGCGGTAGCGTTGTGCATCGGGATAAGATAAAATACGTCCTTGCAACATACGATCTGGAGAAAATCCAATTCCATCAACGATATGTGTAGGTGCAAAAGCTGCTTGTTCAACGTCTTGGAAGTAATTCTGCGGGTTTTCATTCAACTCCAACACTCCTACATCAACTAATGGATAATCTTTGTGTGGCCATACTTTAGTTACATCAAATGGATTTACTTTTGCTACACGACTCTCCGCTTCCGTCATCACTTGAATTTTCAAATTCCACTTTGGAAATGCTCCTTTTTCAATATGCTCAAACAAATCGCGTTGTGCATAATCCATATCTGCTGTACGCATTTGATCTGCTTCTGGTCCTGTTAGATTTTTAATTCCTTGGGCTGTTTTGAAGTGGAATTTCACATATACGCGCTCATTTTCTGCATTAATCATCGAGAAGGTATGACTTCCATATCCATTCATATGTCTATAACCATAAGGAGTTCCTCTGTCAGACATTAAAATCAACACTTGGTGTAAACTCTCCGGGTTCAACGACCAGAAATCCCACATCATCGTTGCAGATTTTAAGTTGGTCTGCGGATGGCGTTTTTGCGTATGAATAAAGTCGCTAAACTTCTTCGCATCCTTAATAAAGAAAACAGGCGTGTTGTTTCCTACTACATCCCAGTTTCCATCTTCTGTATAAAATCGAAGAGCAAATCCACGTGGATCGCGCTCTGAATCTGCCGATCCCTTTTCTCCCCCTACGGTTGAGAAACGCAAGAATACTTTCGTTTGTTTCCCTACTTCACTAAAAAGTTTAGCCTTCGTATAAGGAGTAATATCATTCGTAACGGTAAACGTTCCATAAGCTCCTGAACCTTTTGCGTGTACCACGCGCTCTGGAATGCGCTCACGATTAAAATGCGCCATTTTCTCATGCAAGATGTAATCTTGTAACAATACAGGTCCTCTTTCTCCTGCTGTCATCGAATTTTCATGTTCTACGTAAGGTCTTCCCGAAGCGGTTGTCAATTTTTTGTTTTCCATAGTCTTGTACTTTATTTCGTTCATTTGTATTTCAAATATACTAATTATCAAATCCTTACCCTAGGTCTTATGATATCTATCTATTATGAAAGAATAAATAAAATCTATTATAAAATAAAAAACGATAATTAAAAACGATAGTTAGGGAGTGAGGTGTTGTTTAGTGTTTGGTGTTCGTTGAATCAACTGTCAACAAACAACAAACAAAAAAAGCATCTTTATAAAAATAAAGATGCTTTTTGTATTATATATTGTTCTTTAGTTATTTGGAAAAATCCTCAAAACTTTAGAACAGTTTTCTCTAATATCTGCCACCATTTCTGGGTGTTCATTCAATTTAAGTCCATAAGAAGGAATCATCTCTTTGAATTTACTTTTCCATTCTGGTGAATTGAATTCAGTAGGGAAGCAATTGGCTAGTAATTTCAACATAATAGCGGTTGCTGTTGAGGCTCCTGGAGAAGCGCCCAATAAAGCGGCAATAGAACCATCAGCGGCATTCACTACTTCAGTTCCGAATTGTAAAATTCCCTTTCCGTCTTTATCTCTTTTGATTACCTGTACACGTTGTCCGGCGTGTTCTACTTTCCAATCTTCCTCTTGTGCATCAGGGAAGTATTCTCTCAGCGCTTCATATCTTGATTTATCCGATTGTAACACTTGTCCGATTAAGTATTTTGTCAAATCGAGGTTGCGCATTCCCGCTCCTAGCATCGGGCCGATATTATTTAGCTCTAGTGATTTAAATAAATCTAGATTGGATCCTCTTTTCAAAAATTTTGTTGAGAAACCTGCATAAGGGCCAAACAACAGTGAGTGTTTGCCATCGATAAAGCGTGTATCTAAGTGGGGCACAGACATAGGAGGTGCACCTACTGATGCTTTTCCATACACTTTAGCCATGTGTTTTTGCACAATCTTCGGATTGCTACACACCAGCCATTCTCCACCAACTGGGAAACCACCATATCCTTTACTTTCAGGAATATCTGCTTTTTGCAACAATAAGATTGCTCCACCACCCGCACCTACGAATACGAATTTTGCTTTTACTTTTCGCTGTTCTCCTGTTTTCTCATCTTTTGCAGTAATGCTCCATTTGTCGCCTTTTCGCTTGATGTCTGTCACTTGATTATTGAAGTGCACATTTACGCCATCTTCCGTTGTCAAGTGATCAAAAATCTCTCTTGTTAATTCTCCAAAGTTCACATCTGTTCCGATTGGCATATACGTAGCGGCATATACATCGTCTAGTTTTCTTTCTTCCATTAACAAAGGCGCCCACGTTTTAATTTGGTCCTCTTCTTTGGAAAACTCCATTCCGTGAAACAAGGGATACTTTTGAAGCTCGTTATATCTTTTCTCTAAGAAACTTACGTTATCTTTTCCCCATACGAAACTCATATGCGGTACCGAATTGATAAATTTACGAGGGTCTTTTAATACATTCTTTTTTACCAAGTATGACCAGAACTGCCTTGACACTTCAAATTGCTCAACAATGCTAATTGCTTTTGTTGCATCAATGCTACCATCAGCTTTTTCTGGTGTATAGTTTAATTCACAAAATGCAGAGTGTCCTGTACCTGCATTATTCATTGCGTCTGAACTCTCAGCCGCAGCGCGATCTAAACGCTCTAAGATTTCGATTTTTAGGTTCGGATTTAATTCTTTTAGTAAGATCCCAAGCGTAGCGCTCATGATTCCAGCTCCTACCAAAACAACATCAACCTCAGATTTTTGTATACTTGACATTATATCGAATATTTATTTATATGCAAAATTAATTTTTATCTACAGGAAAAACAGTTTTTTCATGCTAAATTTTTAAAAAAGAACGAATTAAATCGCATTGCGTCCCATATAATCTTGTAAAATGATGGTGGCTGCGATTTCGTCAATCAAAGCTTTGTTCTGTCTTTGTTTTTTCCTTAAGCCACTATCAATCATGGTTTGAAAGGCCATTTTAGAGGTAAAGCGCTCGTCAATACGCTCCACAGGCATCGTGGGAAAAGTCTTAGTAAAGGCAGCAATAAACTCATTTAAAATTGGCGTTACCTCTGAGGGCTCATTATTCAAGCGCTTCGGTTCACCAATAATTACTCGATCTACTTTTTCCTTCTGAAAATAATCTTTCAAAAAAGACATTAATTCACTGGTAGACACCGTAGTTAAGCCTGATGCAATAATTTGCAACTCATCTGTTACAGCGATACCGGTTCTTTTTTGACCAAAATCAATAGCTAGTAAACGTCCCATTTTAGTAAGTAAATGTCCCGTATGTGGATTGAATCGTTAATTTCTTATCTGCTGAAGCTTCTACACGTCCGACAATTTGTGCTCTTACATTAAATGACTGAGCCAATGCAATGATATCATCCGCAATAGCAGGATTTACGTATAATTCCATGCGGTGTCCACAGTTGAATACCTGATACATTTCTTTCCAATCTGTTTTGGATTGTTCTTGTATCAATTGAAACAAAGGAGGTACTTCAAATAAATTGTCTTTGATAATATGTAGGTGATCTACAAAGTGTAAAATTTTAGTTTGTGCTCCACCACTACAGTGAATCATACCGTGTACATCATCCGCTTTATATTGATCTAAAATCGCTTTGATGATTGGCGCGTAGGTTCTCGTTGGCGATAGTACTAATTTACCCGCGTCGATAGGCGCATTGGCAACAGCATCTGTCAACTGAACTTTTCCAGAATATACTAATTCTTCTGGAACAGACGAATCATAACTTTCAGGATATTTAGCAGCTAAAGAATGATCAAATACATCATGACGTGCAGAAGTAAGTCCGTTGCTTCCCATTCCTCCATTATACCCTTTCTCGTAGGTTGCTTGTCCAAAAGATTCCAATCCGACAATAACATCGCCCGCTTGGATATTGGCATTGTCAATTACATCACTGCGTTTCATACGCGCTGTAACCGTAGAATCCACGATAATTGTACGTACTAAATCTCCCACATCCGCTGTTTCTCCACCTGTAGAGTGAATCGTTACACCAAATGATTTTAATTCTTCAATTAGTTCTTCTGTTCCGTTGATGATAGCCGAAATCACTTCACCTGGAACTAGATTTTTATTACGTCCAATTGTGCTAGACAACAAGATATTATCTGTTGCACCTACACACAATAAATCGTCAATATTCATAATCAAGGCATCTTGAGCAATGCCTTTCCAAACAGAAATGTCTCCTGTTTCTTTCCAGTACATATAAGCTAATGACGATTTTGTTCCTGCTCCATCCGCATGCATAATCAAACAATATTCCTCATCCCCTGTTAAGTGATCGGGAATAATTTTACAGAATGCTTTAGGAAACAATCCTTTATCTATGTTCTTTATTGCATTGTGAACATCTTCTTTCTCAGCAGAAACTCCGCGAAGCGCGTATCTATTACTTGAACTCATAAATAGTGTGTTGTTTGTGCAAATTTAATGCGAATGTTATTGTAAAACAAAGCTTTTTACATTAACATTTTTTTACCTCTTTTTTATTTATTTTTTAAACAATTGGAAAACAAAAAAATCTACTAAGTTGAATTAGTAGATTCTTTTTCTTAAATTTCTTGAAGAAGCTCAATTAATCGATCGATCTCTTCTTTCGTATTTTCATGGCTGAATGACAATCTTAGGCTTGGTTTTTTCAAATCCTCCTCGTTTAAGAACTGTGCTAAAACGTGCGAAGGTTTTTGACTTCCCGACTGACATGCGCTACCTCTTGATACCGCAATCCCCTTCATGTCCAATTGAAACAACATCATGGCTGCTTTTTCTTGTGTCATGGGTAAAAGTACATTCAGAATATTGTAGAATCCTGTGCTATTTCCGTTGAATTTAACTTCTGGGTATACTTCCTTCAAACGCGTTTGACAATACGCTTTGATGTTGGCAATGTAGGCACTTTCTTCTTCTAACAAATCATACGCCATGTCTAAAGCCTTAGCCATCCCAACAACTTGGTGTACTCCTTCCGTACCTGCACGCAGTCCTTTTTCTTGCTCTCCACCGTAAATAACAGGTTTCAAAACATTTTTCTTGCGGATAAAAGCAAATCCAATGCCTTTAGGTCCGTGAAATTTATGTGCACTCGCCACGATAAAATCAATGGGTAACGCACTTAAATCAATTCTTTTCTTTCCTACAGATTGTACAGTATCACAGTGAAACAAAGCCTCGTGTGTTACACACAACTGAGCCACTCGTTCCAAATCTAATTCCGTTCCCACCTCATTGTTGACGTGCATCAAACTCACCAGTGTTTTAGTGTCCTCTTGTAAGAGGTTTTCCAATTGCACATAGTCGATTTCACTGTTGGGATTAATCGTTAAGCAGACCACTTCAATTCCATATACTTGAGCCAAATGCTTGACTGTATTTAAAACGGCATGATGTTCGAGTTGTGTGGTAATAATTCGCTTTACTCCCAAATCGCGAACAGCAGACTGTAAAATCCAGTTGTTTCCCTCTGTTCCACAAGAAGTAAAAATAATCTCTGAAGAATTGACATTAAATTGCTTGGCAATGGTTTTTCTTGCCCCTTCAATTAATGCTTTCGCATGCCGTCCGATTGAATAAGTTGATGAGGGATTGCCAAAATCATTTCTCAATACGTTCACCATTTCTTCAATTACCTCTGGTCGGACAGAAGTAGTTGCGGCATTATCCAGATATATTTGTTTCATTATTTAATTAGTTGTAGCGAGATTCGTCACTTCATTTACACGAAATAACGTCTTTCTAAGTCATTTATTTTATTCGAATACAAATGTAATAAAAACAAAAAAGATAATGCTAAAAATCACTTCCATAATTATCATCTTCTCCAAGATATCTTTTTATTTTTACGATTTTAACCGTATCTTCTCCTGCCATAAAACACATCAAGATGGACCTCATTACCGCCCTTTATAGCAACCTAGAACAAGTTAACTGTTGGGATAAAACAATCACCCTAAACCGAAATGAATACCTAACACTTGCGGGTACTATGGATACGAATGTTTACTATATCGAAACAGGTAGTTTAAAAATCTCTATCATACTAGATGATTGCGAACACATCGTTCGATTTGGATATCGACATAATTTCATTGCTGCCTTGGATAGTTTTATCACCCATACACCAACAGATTTTTATATACAAGCCCTAAAAAAAACAACGATAAAAGTCATTCATAAAGAGCGTTACCTTGAATTTATACGAAGTAATAGCAATCATCAAAGTCTGTGGGACTCTCTTTTACAAAATTTAATTCTACAACAACTGGAACGCGAGAAAGATTTACTTATCAAATCCCCCAAAGAACGCTATATTCGTGTTTTACAACGCAGTCCTCACTTGTTTCAAGAGATTCCAAACAAATACATTGCTACTTATTTAGGCATGTCGCCCGAAACGCTTTCTAGATTGAAGAAATCTTGACTTGAATCAATATTTTTAAATGTGAATAAAATGATTTTCTTAAAACATGTAATCCTACTTATAAAAGCTTAGATCATACACTGATTCTGAAAAATACACACTAATTATCTTACCTAAATGCTCTGCTTTTCATTTCTATGGCAAATAACCTATTTTAGTGAAATATAATTATCCTAACAAGATAAATATCAAGTAACTAAATATAGTATATCTTTGTACTATGAATGATAAAAACGTATACATTATTGCAGGATGTAATGGTGCTGGTAAAACTACAGCATCGTTTACTATATTGCCTGAAATATTGGATTGTAAAGAATTTGTCAATGCAGATGAGATTGCGAAAGGGCTATCACCTTTTCAACCTGAAAAAGTTGCTGTAGAGGCTGGGAGAATTATGCTTACAAGAATAAATGATTTATTTCAAAATCAAAAAAGCTTTGCATTTGAAACAACATTATCATCTAAAACGTACAAGCATAAAATAATAAACGTCAGAAAATCAGGCTACTATTCAACATTACTATTCTTTTGGTTACAAAATTTTGATCTTGCAAAAGAAAGAGTAAAAATAAGAGTTAGTGAAGGCGGTCACAATATACCGGAAAAAGTTATAGAAAGAAGATACTTAAATGGTATTCAAAATCTATTTCAAATTTATATGGAGATTGTAGATGAAGTTCTTA
This sequence comes from Myroides fluvii, assembly GCF_009792295.1. Classification (NCBI taxonomy): domain Bacteria; kingdom Pseudomonadati; phylum Bacteroidota; class Flavobacteriia; order Flavobacteriales; family Flavobacteriaceae; genus Myroides; species Myroides fluvii. The sequence goes on from NZ_CP039934.1 coordinate 206,567, forward strand.
TTTTTGATAACTCTGAAGGCTCACCTATTCTTATCGCAGAAAAAGTAATTGGAAAAGATATTATTATTCACAATGAAAAAAAATTTAACTACCTAAAACAATATTATGACAACTGAAGCAAGAAACCTAAAAAAAGAAAAGATTTTACTTGGACTTGAAGAAGCATATAAAAAAATGATTCAATTCAAAAAAGAGAAAAATAGTGAAATTGTAATTTTAAAAGACAATAAAATCATTCATATTAAGCCTTAATGGTCGATACTACTTTTAGATCGAACTATGTTAGATATTCAATTATAAATCTAACACCTATTACATGAAACCAATAGTTTCCATTTTTTTGTGGATTCTACGATTTTCCTTTATCACAGCTATTCTCCATATTCCTATTAAAAGTTTTTTTTAAAGAACAGCATAAATGCTTGGCAATTTCATTAACGAAACCCTCACTTGTTTCAAGAGATTCCAAACAAATACATTGCTACTTATTTAGGCATGTCGCCCGAAACACTATCTAGATTAAAGAAATCTTGACTTGAATCAATATTTATCTTGAAAATTAGGGTGAATTTTGTCAAAAAAATAAAATGGAAACGACGAAGCTACTTTCAAACTTACTAGAGCTAACTCATCAAATTAAACGCGAAGCACAAGCGTTTCAAGCACTTCCCGATTCACTACTCTCTACTAGGCCTCAACCTGCTAGTTGGAGTATCTTAGAATGCATGGAGCACCTGAATCGATATGGTTATTTTTATATTCCTGAAATCACCATCAAAATAAACACGTCTCCTTACACGACTCCCTCCAAGGTATTCAAAAGTGGGTATTTGGGCAATTATTTTGCCAAAAGCATGTTGCCAAAAGCCAAGCTCAACAAAATGAAAACCTTTAAATCCATGAACCCCAGTACTAGCAAAGTAGACCGAGAAGTATTATCGATTTTCATCCAACAACAAAACAGCCTTATTGCACTATTAGAACAAGCGAAAACAGTGGATTTAAACAAAACCAAGACGTCAATTTCCATCAGTAAATGGATCAAGTTACGCTTAGGAGACACCTTTAAAATTGTTGTATTTCACAATTTAAGACATCTAAAACAAGCGCAAAACATCGTCAATAATCAAAGGGAATTCGCGTAATATTTTCCTTTCTTTCACGCATCTCCTTTCTCGATTTATGTTTATCTTGCCCTAGCTTTTATACCTATAAAACTAGGAGATAGCATAGACCCAACTAAAAAACACAACGATGCATTCAAGAACATTTGACGATAAAGTAATTTTACTAACAGGGGCGGATGGTGAAATAGGAACAGCACTGATTCAAGAAATGCTGAACCGAAAAGCGCGTAAAATCTACGTTACTGGTATAGCTTTTGACCGATTGACTCAACTCGCGTCTACCTTTCCTTCCCATCTATTCCCCGTTTTATTGGATGTAACAGATGAGAATTCCATACAAAAAGCGGTTGTACAGTGTCAGGATGTCAATCTTTTAATCAACAATGCCGGGGTAGAATTAAAATCTGATTTCATCGGAGAACAAGCGGGAAAAAAGGCTTTATTAGAGATGCAGATAAACTATATTGGCGTCATTTATATGATCAATCACTTTTTACCAATCTTACAACAGCAAAAACGAAGTCAGATTCTCAATATTCTTTCTGTTGGTAGTGCCACAGTTATCAAGGGCATTGCCACCTATTGTACTTCCAAAACAGCGGCACATCTACTGACCCAATCGCTGCGTCCTGAATTAGCAACAGATGCGATTGAGTTGATTGGCGTTTATCCGGGCTATGTAGATTCTGCCATGTCTGCTGATGTACAAGCAGAAAAAATTACACTAACAGCCCTAGCTCAAAACATATGCAATGATTTTGAACAGGGATTGCTAGATATATATCCCGATTCCATGTCGAAAAAACTATTCGAGGAACACCCTATTTCGATTCCTCAATTGCGTTAACCCCCAAAAATAGCTAATCTTTAATTCCCAAGTCAGATGATTACCCTCGTTCCCTATCACCCTAATTATTTTGAGGCCTTGACCTCTTATGATTTAGATGAACAACAAGCTGCTTTCGCCTTAACACCTAAATACATTCTAACCAACCCAACAATCATGAGCAACAAATTGCGCACGCAGTATTGTATTTTGTATCAACAAGAGCCTGTGGGATTTTTCTCTTTGGATGTATCCGATGATCGACTCCTCTACACCACAAATACACAATCCATTTTATTACGCGCATTATCGATCATGCCTCAATTTCAGGGAAGGGGAATTGCAAAAGCCGCACTTCTACAACTACCAGACTTGATCCACAAACACTATGTCGATATTCAAGAACTCGTTTTTGGAGTAAATTACGAAAACACAAACGCCTATCACTTGTACATTAAAACAGGATATTGCGATTCCGGCAGAACCTATCAAGGGGTTAAAGGTCCTCAACACTGTATGTTTAAAAACCTCATATAACACTCGCTATTGTTCTAGCGAAATTCAAAATAAAGCTACAATCGTACTGTGAGATAAAAAAACAGGTCCAAGAACTACATCTTCTTGGACCTGTTTTTTTATTTCTATCTCACAATGGCAATCCCCTGTTTTGCCAATACCTTCTTAGCGATAACACCAAAAATCAACAGGTATCCAAAACAAACCGCATTGACCATATAAGACTCGTGAATACCGATAATATCGGCTAATTTACCCTTGTAAAAAACATCTTTTTTTATTTGTTTTTTACCCAACATCATCAATGGCAATCCCCTGTTTTGCCAATACCTTCTTGGCGATAATACCAAAGATTAACAGGTATCCAAAACAAACCGCATTGACGATATAAGACTCGTGAATACCGATAATATCGGCTAATTTACCTTGAATTGGAGGCAATATTCCTCCACCTAAAATCATCATAATCAAAAAAGACGAACCTTGAGCTGTGTATTTCCCTAACCCCATAATTGCGATATTAAAAATTGCAGGCCACAGCACGCTACACGCCAATCCACCAGCTAAAAAGGCATAAATAGCGAGCATTCCACTAGATAGAAGTCCGACAATCATAGCCAATAAACCAAATAAGCTAAAAAGCACCATGGTTCGCGCTGATTTATTTTTGCTCCAAAATGAAAAAACAATTTGAACAACAACACACAAGCTGTAATAATACAAATGTTCGACCTCATTTCCCGCAAAATAATTTGCTCCTAAAATTACAAAATAGGCTAAAAAAGGTACAGCAATTAAGGCAATTAGTTCCTTTCGCTTACTCAATTGAAATACACTGACAGCCCCAGCCCAACGTCCAATCATTAAGCTTCCCCAATACATCGACACATAAGGGGCAATTTCAACGGCTTGCAGAGAGCCAAATTCCTCCAATTTTAAAAGCTCACCTAAGTTACTTCCAATGCCAACCTCAACCCCTACATAAGCAAAAATAGCTAGCATTCCCAAGAGTAATTGAGGGTACTGCATCGCTCCCCAACCTTCTTTATTTCGTTGGCTTGAAACATAGGCAAAAGCGATACTCCCAACAATAATGAGTAAAGCACTACCTAAAAGATAAATACGCTTATTCTCTAAAGGCGTTAATAGTTGTTTTATTTCCGCTTGTATTTTATACACATCCCCTTCATCTACAGTCTTTGTAGTACCTGTTGTTTCTTGTTCTACGGTAATCTTTAACTCTTGTTGTTGTTTTTGAAGGTTTGTTACTTGAAGATATGCTTCACTTTTATAGGTATTAAAAACGGGAATAAAAACAGCAACTAACAATACGGTCATACTCACCAACAACCCAATTGCTTTTTTTGCAGGTTTAATTTCTGCACTACTCTTGCTATCTGGTATTTTTTTAGAGAAGAAAAACAACAAAGCTGCTAAGAGGAATAAACCACCAACAGCACCATAGAGCAATGTCATAGAATCCAAACTCAGGTGTTGAATTTGATCATCAGTTAATGTTTTAGTACTTCCGTACAAAACATACGCCATTAACAGCGGTCCAATGGTTGTTCCGAGTGAATTGATTCCACCACCTAAACTCACTCGACTCGTTCCTGTTTTGGGATCTCCAAGAGAAATAGCAAAGGGATTGGCTGCAATTTGCTGCAAGGAAAAGCCCAAAGCAACAATAAACAATCCTACCAATAAAGCGGCATAAACACTAATCTGCACGGCCCAAATCATCGCTATAGCCCCACCGGTTGAAAAAAGTAAGCCATACACAATGGAGCGTTTATATCCCCAATTGCTTACGATATCGCGCTTTTTCCAAGCACTAACCAAAAAAAGGAGTAAAGCGCCAAAATAATAAGCGGTATAAAAAGAAAAGTCAATCAATTGGGATTGAAACTGATCTAAATCAAAGAAAGCTTTACAAAATGGAATAAAAATACTATTTCCTGCGGCGAAAAATCCCCAGAAGAAAAACACAGTTACTAAAGTATATAAAGCAGGATAATTTGTTTTGGTAGACAGTGAATTCATAGCAAGCAGCGTACATTTTAAGTTATCTTTAACGTTATCAAAGATAATTAAATAACCTATATCTGTTCTTAAATGTAACTACTTAAGATAAAAAAAGTATTTTTGTATTCTCGATAACGATATATTTACTTTATGAAGAAGGTGTATACCCTAGTAGCAGTTCTAGGTTTGTTTGGATTAAGCTCTTGCAACGATGGCAAGCTTACCTATAATAATATTGACTTTTCTACTGTAACAACTGTGAATCGCTGTTCTAATACAGGCGATGGAGCTAAGGTATTTTACAAATTAAAAAATACAGAAGCTTTTATCCTAGTTGCAGATATGGACAATATTATGCGTGATGAAAGTGTTCAAATTGTTGATGCTGAAATAGATGGAACCAACACCCAACTAGCGTATAGAAAATACAATGGCACAGTAGCATCCAATTCGATTTGCTCCTTTCCCGCTCCGAGTACACCTGTTGTAACAGAGGAAATACCTGCTTCGCCAGGAGCTACGCTACGCACTCAACGCATGGTGTCGATCAAAAACAATGACGATGGCGAATTGATTGGCGACCATAGTGTAAGCTTGACGTATCAATATAACTTCACGATTCTAAATGCCAATTTTAAAGATGGCGATACAAATATCAAATACGATCGCATGCCATTTGGAACGAATAACTACAACTCTAACTCTTTAGGTTTTAGATTCCTAAACAATGACAACACCTTTAAAACCATTAATTTTTGTACTACACAAGGGGTTACACTATCGGATAAGGAGGCTATGTTAGTTCAGCTCAAGGAGGAAGATTTCCCTCAAGACAATGGAGTTAAAACTATTGCTCTGTCTACGGATAGACCTTTGACCTATAGACAATATGCTCGTGCAGGAATCAATTTGAATGAAGTTTGTGAAAACGATGGCGATATTCCGGGTAATACACCGGCGAACAACAACCGTTTGGTAGAAAATTGGATAGCGACAACAGGAGAAATTGTCATCACCACCCGTTGGACCAATCCTGCTGATGGTGCTCAACCTAAATTGTTACACGAAATTACCTTGCGCAATGTGGTATTTTCGAAAGCGAATTACAACAACTTAACCTTTGGAAAATCAATTCTTCCTTTTGGAAGTTTTATTCAAGAATAATACAATACATGATATAAAAAAATCCAGGCTTGTTTGCCTGGATTTTTTTTATCTATCGATTTGGATTTTGCTTGATGTAAATTTGCGTTGCTCCCACGCCGTATTTCTGATAGTTTGCATCTTCTGCAACAACCTCAGCATATCGGCTAAAGAGAAATTCTAACTCTGCTTTGAGCACGCCTTCTCCTACGCCGTGTATTAATACAATACGCGGAATGCGGTTGCGAATGGCGAACTCCAATTGACCTCTGGCTGTATCTAACTGTAACGTCAACATATCGTGTTTCTCCATGCGTTTATAATCCTTCGTTAATTTTTCAATGTGTAAATCAACCTCGAGAATAAACTCATCTTTACGCGATTTCTTTTCTTTGACAAACGAACGTTTTTTGGGTTCTACCTTACTTTGCAATGCTTCTTGAATAGAGCCTTTAGTACTAGCAGATTTAAAATCTACTTCTTGTTCCTTTTCTATCTTAAGCAATTCTGAAGGTTTGTAATTTAATACAAAACCATCTTTTGTTTCGATCGTAACTTGATCGCCTTGAATTTGGGATATGATTCCCTCTTCATCTTCGTCTAAGACTTGTACGTAATCTCCTTTACTTAACATCTTACTTCCAATTACTGTTTTTTATTTACTACGGTTATCGAATAATCTTCTGTTTTATCTTCTTCCACGCTATCATTCGAAGGAGTCTCAGAACGAACAACCAGTGCTTTTTTAGGCGCATTACTCGGTGTTTTTTGCATGAGACGAGCCATGGCTAAGAAGAATACCGCTACTCCAATTACTTGTACCCACAATCTAGGTTGATTAGAGGCTTGTTCCATCAAGGCCCAAATCATAAAGCCAACCACTGCAAGCGGAAGCGCGATTTTTACTATTTTTACTTTATTTTTCATGATTAAGGCGCTAAACGTTCCACTTTCCAATCCAACTGATCCGCAGTGAGCGTATAGCGAATGCGATCGTGTAAGCGATTGGGTCTTCCTTGCCAGAATTCAATACTCACAGGCTCCACACAAAATCCTCCCCAGTTTTTTGGGCGCTGAACATTATCTTCAGTTGCTGTTTGTTCTAATGCTTTCAAGGATTGTACTAAACAATCATAAGATTCGATGACTTCACTTTGATTAGAGACAATAGCTCCTAGTCTACTCCCTAAAGGGCGACTATCGAAGTAGTTGTTCGATTGAATCTCACTTACTTTTTTCGCAATTCCCTTGATGATGACTTGACGCTCCATGGAAGGCCAAAAAAAAGACAAACAAATATGAGGATTCGCTGTTATTGCTCTGCCTTTCTCCGAATCGTAATTCGTAAAAAAAACAAAGCCGTTTTCATCATAGGATTTCAATAAAACTACTCTAGCTTTTGGAAATCCATCCAACCCAATAGAAGAAACGGTCATGGCATTCACTTCTTCCACTCCGCCGAAATCCTCTACCTCACAAAACCACTGACGAAATTGCATCATCGGATTGGGATTGACCTCCGCCTCGATTAATACTTGCTTGTCATATGATTTTCTATAATTACTTAAATCGTTCATTGTATTGGTTTATTTAGAGAAATCAAAGATAACACCATCATCGGCATTTAGTATCGTTCCGTCAAAAACTTCTGCTGCTTCTGTTTTAAAAAGAGTAATATCGTCGTATCTAGTAGAATAATGTCCTAAGACTAACGTTTTCACATTCGCCAATTTTGCAATTGTCGCGGCTTGTTTAGCCGTACAGTGCTTTGTGCGTTCGGTATAATGTGCTTCTGATTCTAAAAAAGTACTTTCATGGTACAATACATCAACTTCTTTGATAATGGGAACAACCGCCTCAGAATAATAGGTATCTGAGCAAAAAGCATAACTTTCTGTTGGTTCCGGATCATACGTAATCGTTTGATTGCGCACAACCGTACCATCATCAAGTGTGATATCTCCTCCTTGTTTGATTTTTTGATAGTAACAACGATCAATTCCCAAATCTTCAATCGCACCGATTCTCAACTTTCGATCTCCAGGTTTTGATTCAAACAAATATCCATTGGTATATACCCGATGATCGAGTGGAATAGTGCGTACGATGACGCGATCATCTTCAAAGACAACTTGGCTTTCTTTGCTTTCTAATTCGTGGAAGTACAAATTATATCCCGTAAACGAGTTACTCAATCGCAATTGCAATAAGATAATCTCTTTAATTCCCTTGGGTCCGTAAACGTGCAAATCACTTTGTCTATTCAACAAAGAATAAGTAGAAATCAAACCGATTAAACCATAGAGGTGATCGCCGTGTAAATGGGAAATAAAAATATGGTTAATACGCTGGAACTTAATTTTCTTTTTTCTCAATTGAATTTGAGTCCCTTCACCTGCATCAATCAAGAACATATGTCCATTTAGCTCTAAAACCTGAGAGGTTGGATTGGTCATGGTTCTCGGTGTAGCTGCATAACAACCTAATATAGTAAGTTTCAATGGGTCAAAATTTTATAATTCGTGCAGGTAAGTTACAAAAAAGCCCAAAGCCAACAAAAGAAAAAGGCTTAATTACCTTAAGCCTTTTCTATTTTTATAATTCTAAATCGCGTTGAATTTCGTCCATTTCAATTAAATCGAAAGCTTCTTGTTTGGTTGGTACAACAATCAGATCTCCATCAAAATCGTTAAAGTTCACTGCTGTTGTGACGATAACAAAAGATTTGTTTGCTTCTTCCATATGTTCAACTGCCAAGGCCTCAATGGATTCTAGGATTTCTTCCGTCACCTCTTCTTGTGAACTTGATACGTCGATTACTAGGTTAAACGTTTTAAATAAACTTTGATACTGTTCTTCTATTTTATGCAATACCTCTACTATCGTTTCCGTTCCAATTTGGATAACTTTAGTGTGTCCTTTTTCTATAACTTTCATCTTGCGCTTTTTTTGATTCCACTAAAATAGATTATTTAATCTTGGATGCCAAAAGATAAATAACTGCCATGCGAATCGCTACTCCATTTTCTACTTGATCCAAAATAACAGATTGCTGTGAATCAGCCACATCCGAAGTAATTTCCACTCCTCTATTAATTGGTCCTGGGTGCATAACCACAATCTCCTTATCTAGAGAATCTAGAATTTCTTTAGTCAAACCAAACTGTTGGGCGTACTCTCTGGTATTGGGGAAGTAACTGAAGTCCAAACGCTCATTTTGCACGCGTAGCATATTGGCTACATCACACCACTCTAGTGCTTTTCTCAAATTGGACTCTACCTTCACTCCCAAGCTTTCAATATATTTGGGAATTAACGTTTTAGGTCCGCAAACGCGCACTTCAGCCCCTTGCATTTGCAGGGCAAAAATATTGGATAAAGCAACACGTGAGTGCAAGATATCTCCGACAATCACCACTTTTTTACCTGCAACATCCCCTAATCTTTCGCGAATAGAATAACTATCCAAAAGTGCTTGTGTAGGGTGTTCATGTGCACCATCACCTGCATTTACAATACTCGCCTTTACATTTTTAGACAAAAAATAAGCGGCTCCTGGATTGCTATGACGCATAACTACCATGTCCACTTTCATTGCTAAGATATTATTTACGGTATCGATTAAGGTTTCTCCTTTTTTAACGGAAGATTGAGCAGAAGAAAAACTGATCACATCCGCTGATAAACGCTTTTGAGCTAATTCAAAAGACAGTTTTGTTCGCGTACTATTTTCAAAAAAGATATTGGCAATGGTAATATCGCGCAGTGAAGGTACTTTTTTAATGGGTCTATTGATTACTTCTTTAAAATGATCTGCTGTTTCAAAAATCAAATCAATATCCGCTTTGTTTATATATTTTATTCCTAATAGGTGATTTACACTTAATTCTTTCATTACTTCAATTGGATTTTCCGTTTTAATTATTGTCAAATTCTTCCAAATAGATGCAATCGCTTGCGCCATCTTCAGACCAATGCACGCGTACAGCTTCTTGGTCAAAGGCATCTACTTGTCTTCCTCTATAATCAGGTTGAATAGGCAAATGACGGCTAAATCTTCGGTCTATTAACACCAATAATTCAATTTCCGCAGGTCGTCCAAACGATTGAATGGCAGTTAAAGCAGCTCGAATGCTACGTCCTGTATATAAAACATCATCAATAAAAACTACTTTCTTATCTTCAACAAGAAAGTCAATTTCAGTTCGATTTGCTTCAAGTGGCTTTTGATTTCTCCTAAAATCATCGCGGAAAAACGTGATATCCAAATATCCCAACGGAACATCTGTAATCTTGTATTCAGTTTCCAAAATGGCTTTGATTCGCTTGGCTAAATATTTACCACGGGGTTGAATACCAATCAGTAGCGTATCGGAAAAATCCAAGTGATTTTCCACCAACTGACAGGCCAAACGATGAAGAATAATATCAATCTCTTTTGAAGTAAGTAATACTTTTGGATTCATATAAAAAAGAGTTGTGTTTGGGGAGTAAAATTACAATTAATTATGCTTCTCACCCAATTTATCCTCAATAAATTAAAAGATAAAATCCAGGTGCTGTAAAAGTATAGCCTTCTTTTATGTGTCAGGTAAAATGTTCGCTGGCTATTAAGTAAAACTTTATCTTTCGTCGCAACAGTTAATTCACTATCTTTAAAAGCCTAAAATCGAATTCTTGTTATGAATAAAATATACCTTACTCTCCTGTTTTTACTGCTTCTTATTCCGTCTGTACAAGCTCAGATTCCTCAGGATTCTGTGCTTAATACCACGTGGATTTTAACTCGAGCAACAAATACACTCCCGATTCAACGACAAACTACGTTGCAAATTAATACGGTAAAATACGAGATTAAGGGATTTGGAGGATGTAATAATTACACCTTACCGATCAAAGAAATCAAAGAAAGAAAACACTATACACAAATTACAACGGATGCCATCATCACCAATGACAATCGCTGCACCAAAAACGTCAACGATTTTGAGCAGGCTTTTTTACTGGCTTTGAGCAATCAAAAGCTTCGCGTCAACACAGATGATGCAACCTTGACTATTGTAAATGAAAACAAGCAAACGTTTACATTTTCCATGCAACCGCAAAATCCTCTGCTCAATTACATCGAGAAACACGCGTGGAAACTCATTCAACTTCAGGGAAACAGCAATCGAGTTTACCATCCTTATTTGACTTTTGACTTCCAAAACAATACAGTTATTGGCTATACGGGTTGTAGTTATTTTACGGGTAAGGTTGCCATTAGCAATACCTTTAATAAAATACAGTTTTTCGATTTAGAAGTGACAAAGAAAACCTGTGCCTCTACCAATCGAAAAGTGGTTGAGAAGGATTTTATTCAACTGCTTGAAGGGGAAACTTTTTCCTTTGACGTAGCAGAACAAACCCTTAATTTGTATCAAGACAACAAGCTGTTTTTCATGTTTGGCTTCATTCCTAAGCAAATGACTTCAGAATAAGTTGGAGCATTTTCACTTGTTACAATACAAGGTGACGAATATTTATCGTAAATTGTGAGCCGTAAAAAAACACGAAATAGTTTTATGAAAGCTTTAATTTTTAATGGTTCTTTGGATGAAGAATCTTTTAGAACGTCACGACGTATTGCACAATTCTATGCGGACGAATTCATAAAGGCTAACCTAGAGGTAGAACAAGTACACTTATCTGATTATCAGATCCCTATATTCCAAGCAAAACACATGGAAACCCCTCCTCAAGATGTTACCCGATTTATTGATGCCTTCCGTTCTGCGGATGTCATGGTTTGGTTAACTCCTTTGTATCACGGTGGGATGACGGGTGTAATGAAAAATGCTTTGGACTGGTTAGAATTGACCGCTCGCGACACCCCAGCGTATTTAACCAACAAAGTAATTGGCTTTACTTGTTGGTCTGCAGGAAATCAAGCGATGCAGGGAATTCAGGGATTGGATAATGTAGCTAAAGCACTAAGAGCCTGGTCTTTGCCTTACAGCATTCCCATTAGCAATATGGATTTGTACATAAATAATGAATTATCTGACGTATATCAGAAAAAAATGAGTATGTTAGCACAACTTTTAATCGATAGCAATAATCGATAAAAAAGCACAAGGTCGGGGATGTAGCTCAGTTGGCTAGAGTGCTTGACTGGCAGTCAAGAGGTCGTGGGTTCGAGCCCCATCTTCTCCACGTTTTAAGAAAAAGCTACCTGTAAGGTGGCTTTTTTTGTTTATAATACCCTGATATACTAACCCTTACCTTTATTAGCGTAATTTACACTCTTATTCTTTTTTGTTTAAAAGGTTGCAAAATAGGTTGCATGTTTTAAGTAGAGGTTGCATAGCAAATCATTATAAACCATCAGAAAGAATTACACTTGCCTCACTTAATTTCCAATCCACTGTAACAAAAAACACAATACGTACACTTATATAGGACAGTTTTTATATGGCAACATCAAACTAAATTAAAAAAATGAAAAAAATTCTACTCTTCCTTTTGTGCATTTCTCCTATTCTAGCATTTTCACAACAAAAAAATAAAATACTTCTCGTCGGCACCTTCCATTTTCACTTAGTTACATCTCAATTTGGCGTTGAATTTGACCTAAATAAAAAACAAACGGAGTTAGATGAAATAGCAGATCAAATTGCGGCTTATAAACCTACCAAGATTTTTGTTGAATGGGAATATACCAAACAAAAAGAATTAAATGAACTGTTTAATCTATATTTAAAAGACAACTCTTTGGAACTTGTTAGACAGAAATATGGAAAAAACGAAACAATGTATACAGAAAGTGAAATTCAACAATTAGGTTTTAGAATTGCAAACAAATTAAATCACAAAAAACTATATGCTTTTGACTATCTTATTCCTGAGCCTAATGATACAATAATGAATGCAATTCAGCAATACAATCAAATAGATCTCATGCAAGAGATACAACAAGATTTTGGTGAATATGGTCAAAAAATAATAAATACATTCCAAACAACTACTTCTATTAAAGATTTGCTCTTCTTTTTTAATTCCAAAGAATTAGAGCAACAATTAAACACAGGTTACATCTCCTTATTTAATAAAGTAGGATCAATTGATGATTTTTCAGGAGCTTATTTTGTATCTGAACGCTATAAACGCAATCTCTATATGTATTCCTTGATACAAAAGCAACTGGAGAAAACGGATGAACGTATTTTAGTTCTTGTAGGTGCTCAACATGCTGCAGGATTTTCTGAATTTATTTCAAATGATAAAAACATAGAAAACGTTGAATTAAAAACACTTGTCAAGTGATTTTTTAAACTTTATTTTTTACTTATTTAAAACTACCCTATCAGGTAGTTTTTTTATACCCTAAACCCAACAAACTATGGAACTACATAAACTAAATATACTGTTCATTATTTCTAGGAGTAGAATGAATAAACAAGGCTTAGCTTCGATTACCTGTAGGCTAACCTATAAAGAACAAAGGAAACAATTTGCTACAGGTTTATTCCTTAAACCAGAACACTGGCAAAATACCAAGCAAAAAGCACATCCTCCCAATGAGGAGAATAATTTTATCAATACACAGCTAAGCCTGATTCAGAACAAAATGAATCAGGCTTTTTTATTTCTACAATTGCAACAGAGCAAATTTAATGTTGAAGCTATCTACAAGCAATATTTGGGAGAAACACAGAATAAAGATAAATTTCTATTAGAAGCTTTTCACTATCCCAACAGCAAAATGGGAAAAGGAGTGGGATTAATTTCTCCCTTAGTTCGTGGTCCTTACTACTTAAACATCTCTACTACATCTAAAAAATCAGTATTCGCCCTTAATTCTTCCAGCGTATCAAATGTTGGTGTTTTGGCGCGCCCTAAAAGATCAACCACACCATATTGCTTTCCTTGTTTATTGATGTAATAGATTTCGCGTCTCTTATTGTCATACACAATCGCGGCGCTATCCTTTTGGAAGGTCATCATTTGATTGAGATCAAAATCCAAAACAACAATTTTACCTTTTTCTGTTTTACACCAAAAAGTCTCAGTGATTTCTTCGTATTTAATAGCTGTATATACCAAGGGAACAACTAGTTTCAAATCTTCATCGACAATCCCTTGCAATCCCCCTTTTTTATAGATAAAATACTTTCCTAAATAAACTTTTAACTCTTCATCTACTTCTAGCTGCTTGATTTCCTTTCCAAAGCGATTCAATACGTATTTTTTACCATCCTTAATTGCCTCAAAACCATGCCCGTTAGAAAAATACGGATAGATACCGTCATAAGTTTTTGAAACGACTTCTTTTTTAAAGTTTATCAAATACATTTTATTTCGCACTTCTTCATATAAAATAAGTTGAACTTCTGGAAATACGTCAACATTGCGAACTGTTCTAGAACTGTTCTGATTCTCAATAAACAAATTGCCTTCCAAATCTACGAGTTGTTTGTCTAAGTGAAAGAAAACAATTTTCTTATTGGCAATAATGGGCATATAGTTCCTATCTGCAAATATATTTCCCACTATTTTACTGGCCTTTAGGTCAAAAATAGCAGTCTTTCCCTCTTTCCGTATCACGGCGTAATGCGATATCTCTTCTACATCAAAATACAGTTTCGAATAAAGCCAATTCACCCCTTGCAAATCGGTAATTAACGGCTTCAATTCCGAATCAAACAAGGTGTAAATGCCATCTTTTCCTGCATAATAATAATCATAATTAAACGAAATAGTTGAATACCCCAATTCCTTTAATTGTTCTTTTCTTTCGTCTATAAAAGAATACAGTTCATCTGATTTAAAAGTATACCCTTCTATAAATCGCTCATATTCGGTTTTTTCTCTATAATAGGGAATAATGACAAGTGGTTCAAAATTATAGGATCGAACAGCTATAATAGAATCGAGGAGCTCTTTACTCCATTGATTCAGACAATACTTTTTATTTTTATTCACTAGATTTAGAAATTCACCCTCACTGCTGCTATTTAGGTGTAATTGTTTCTTTAGGTCTAAACAATAGTCAGTGGTTTGGGAATAAGAAACCGTAAAACTTAAATAAACAAACAAAAATAGCGGTATCGTTTTCATTTTCAATTTTTTAGCAAAGATAAGTCTTTTACTCTATAGGAGTACGTTTTAACAAACACCCCAGACTAGGGCGTACAATGCGATAAACATAGCGTATTGTCCTATGTGGTCGCTATATTAACTTACTCATCGCCTTTTTGATGGATTACCCCAAAAAAATGCTCCTTTATTTTCTCTTCTTTGACAAGAACCCAAGTGTTGCTTAAATATAAAATAATACATTTTACACTAAAATAACGAACGCTATTTTTGACTTAAATTCAAAATTTAATCTTCATTCTTTCCAAGACATACAGCCATAATGACTAGCTTCACCTTATTCAACAAAAAACGCAATCAACTTAAACATAAGCGATTGCGTTTTTAATTGGTTTTATGATCTATTGTTTTTACTTGTTTTTACTCCTTACAATCACAACCTAAGGCTCAGCGAAATTGTATCCAGGACTTAATACAACAGTTGAATCCATCCTGTATGTTTATCTCCTAAAATATTGTGTATAATATAAAAATACGTACCCGATGGAAGCAAAGTACTACTGGAAGCATGTTGTCCATACCATTCATTTTTATATGGACTCGCACTGTACACTTCTATTCCTAGTCTATTAAATATTTTCACCTGAGCAATATCGTAATCACTTAAATCAAACACATCATTCTTTCCATCTAAATTTGGAGAAATACCCCGCGGAATAAACATTTCTTGATAATTGATATCCGTACAGGTTTCACATGGGAGTACGGGGTCTTCATTATCTTCAGCAGCAACATAAACTGTATTAATGAATTTTCCGCGATGCGATGCTGGAATTTCTATTTCCACCGTATACGTTACTTTATCCCCAACCTGTAAAAAGGGAATCACTTCATTTAAATCTCCGATTCCTGAAGTTCCAAGTGAACTGGTCCATTTTTTTTTGTCTATCATTGGCATAGGATCTTCTACTTTTACATCTATAGCTGACCCTGGTCCTTTATTCTCCACAACAATTTGGTACGTTGTTGTTTGACCTGGTTTATAATAGGAAGCGGAATCATCCTTAACAGCGTGTAAATCAGCTTGATATTTTATAGGTGTAATCGTTGGATCATTGCGCATTGCCGTTGTCGGATCATCTGATACCAAAGTAAGCGTACCGCTACTTGTCTGTCCCACTAAAGCGGCTTGATTTATTACTTTTTTTGCTCTAAAATCCTCCAACGTAATGGTGTGCAAAGCCTTTACAGCAACTTCTTCTCCGGGGCTTAACCTCTTTATTTCCGCAGGAATTAATGACCCTTGATTTGCATTTTCATCGACTAAGACAATATCTTCTACAATTGTTTGCCCCACATTTTTGACTACAATTGTATACTCGATTAAATCGCCAACCAAAATATAATCCTTGTCTACGAATTTTTTAGTAAATGTCAATTTACCTAAAGCAACGATAGCCTTGGAATTATTATTTTCTAAATTTCGATCAGGATAAGACCCCGAAACTGAAGCTTCATTCATATACTCCCCTTTCGATTTAATCTTTACCCGTATTTCTATTGTCGCCGTTTGTTGTGTAGTTAATGTACCTACTTCCCAAATACCCGTAACTTCATCATAGGTTCCTTGTGAAGCGGTATAAGCAATAAATTCATATCCGGAAGGAAGCAAGTCCTCCACCTTTACCTGATCATCATCGAATTTATCACTATTATTTTTTACCGTCAACAAAAAAACAGCTTCTCCTTCTTCTTGTTTCTTTACCTCCTTAACAAGAGATAAATCTATATTTTCACATTCTCTAACCGATAACCCATAGCCAAATCCTTGTATTTGCGTGGGTCCAGAAACGGATTGTGTCACTTGAATTACATTGTCAGCCCCTGTATTCCACGGAACGATAGTCAAGGGAACTACCGCATTTGTCGCTCTATTAAAAACTTCTAATTCTTCAAGAGCATCTGTGGTTGAACGCTTTCCAGAAAGTTTAACATTCCCATTCTTGTCAATGGATACCCGTACAGCAGGAGTAGGGTTATTTTCTCTGGTAATTAAATCAATCGTTTCTGTATTATTTATTTTCCAAATATCAACAATACCATTCAATTCCCATCTTGCTCCATCTGCTTTAAAGCGCACATTTTGTCCTGTAGTTCCCGAAATTTGAAATTCCAATTCCTCAGTATGTAGGCGAACCCCATTAATAATCATATTAAAGGAATTATCTAACTTATAAATATCTAATACAAAACCACGATCTGTACCCGGTTGCTGAAAGTTCTCAACAATGGGATTACTAGGTGCACGACCTTCTGCATAAAGCCACCCAAATCCTTTTCCCTCTATATCATTAAAACATTCCTCTTCCTCCTGTAAATTTGAAAATACTTTTACCTCTTTTTTGTTTTCTGTTTTTTGTGTTTTTGAAACTGGTGCAGCATGCACGAGAATAGGTGTTTTACTCTTAGCCTCGACACTGGGCAAACCACTAAAATAGAATACACCTACAAAAAATAAAATCTTTGTTTTCATTAGTTAAAATTTGGTTTAATTTATCATAAAATGAAATTGAAACATTTAAACAAATAAACAATATCATTGAAAATTGGGTGCCAATATAATAATTTACACCAATTTTAAAAGTTTTTTTAAACTTTCGTAATAATCAACCAGTAAAAAACAAAGTACATACCCTAAAATACAAGAACAAATACTTCCGTTGAAAGTCTTTTTTTTTACACTTCCAAACGAGTAAGAACAAATTTTAAATGTAGAATTTAATAGAACAAGTCAATAAAAATAAGGAGTAGGTAAAAAAATAGAAACGCAGTTTATTTGGAAATAAAATTTAGCACACTTTTCTGTTCAATATTTTTTTTACACTCTAAATCAGGTTCATACCCCCTCGTTTGTTCTATTTTGAGTCCCCGAAGTAAAAGATAAATACAGGGGCAATAAAAACTAAAAATTGATTTATAAACAAAAAAAAACGGAATAGATGTTTTTTAATTACAAAAACCAGACGTTAAACGCCTTTTTATACAGTAAACTTATTTTCAAATTTCACCCCCTCTGCTTTAGGTGAATATTTCCTCTTATTTCATCCTGAATGCAACCTATTATGACTGTGCAATCAATTGCATTCCACTCTTTTTGTATTGAAGCTGTACGCAAATGATCGTCTTGCGAACAAGAAAATAACATACTAACTAAGGTTGAAAAAGACATTCTCTTCCTATAATTCAGAAATAAAGGTTAAATAAAGCCGTTTGCTTAACTAAAATTAACACAACGAAAAGCGGTTTTAAATACAAAAAACACAGATAATAATTTCAAACAAAAATAAATTAACAACAACAAACCAATAATACCGATAAATAAACAACATTAGTAATTATATTATTTATTTATGTTAAAAAAACTATATTTGCTAAAAAACAAGAACAATGAAGAACATCTTACTCACCTTACTTCTGCTCTTCCCTTTGTTGATTTCGGCAAAATCATACAAAGGCACTATTTATTATAAAAATGACAATAGAGCGGTTAATCTTGAAATCCAAATGCCAATCAAGGTCGATGCAAAAAAGCTGAAAGTGAAAATCAATGGCAAAAGCGAAAGTATTGATGCTAGTACCTTATCCTACCTGGATATTTACCTCAACGATGGTACAAAAAAAATAACGTTTAAACGCGGAAAAGTATCTCATTTCAAAAAAAATGGCGAAATCCGAAAAAGACAAAATGTTGATGTATGGTCTATGTTAACGGATGTGCGCGAAAATATTATAGTTTCTGCTGCAGGACTGATGTACGACGTCAAAAAGAAGAAAAACGAAGAATACATCCTCATTATTTTCAATCCCATATCACAGGGCTTTTACTTAAGTAAGGCAAACTCAGATATCCTAGTCAATACGGATCCATACTTTGATGAGTCTTTCGAATCTAAACTAGGTGGTGCTAAAGATCTTTTATTCCCAGAGTGTGAAAATATCATGGAACTTTTTGCAGAAGCTCAAAAAAGTGAAAAAAAATCCAATCGCCTTGAGGTGCTTATTAAAACCTACGAAAATTGCTTAACAGGCAATTAAATTATAACAACTAAACTAAAACATGAAATTTAAATTACACCTTACACTACTTTTCTTTTTTCTATCTTTTTATTCTGCTCAAGCACAATACGGTTACGGTTATGGCAATGGTTGGTGGTGCTATGCTTGTGATTTTGGCATTGAAGTTGGCGGAATTGCTTCCAATATCAACGGAATGGATGCCAGTGAAAAAGCAGGACTTTATATCGGTCTATACAATTCCTATGAATTCAATGACCATTGGGGCATTCGATATGGAATGGGCTATGCTAATGTTGGAGCAAAAATAAAAGAATACGACACCAATGTCGTTTTACACACCATGCTTATTGAACCTATTAGTGTACACTATACCTTTAGAGATAAATTTAAAACTTTTCTTGGTACGACCATAGGCAGTACGATGGTAGGTAAAAACCCATACAATGAGGTAGAAACGGGGATGACCCTTTTTCCCAAGGGAATTAAACATTTTGATTTTAGTGTATTTGCTGGTGGTGGATACAAACTAACGGATAATTTAGATCTTAATCTCCGATATAACCTTGGTTTAACCAATATCAACGACATGGAAAATGCTACAGACAAATGGAAGAGCAACTGGCTTCTCTTGAGTCTGGCCTATACTTTTAGATAAAATACACCCCGTGCTGTATACCCTAGCAGTCTCAAATGAAGAGGCTGCTTTTTTTATTTTGATTTGATTCTTGGTCATGGCAGCGAGGTTGTCTACAATTAAATCTATATATTTGAGTTTATTCACAAGTCTCCACACCTATGAAAAAAAACGGGTATTTTTCGTTGCTTCTTTTGTTTGTTGCTTCCATAGCATGGGCACAAAAATTTGATACAGCCAAAGCAGATGAATACATACAACGCATTACCCTGCATCAAAGGGGAATTGGTTCTGTGGCGATTTACAAAAATAACAAAACAGTATACGCACGTGATTTTGGACATGAATTGGTGGGAGAAAAGAATCAAAATCCGCACCTCTATCGCATTGGATCGATCACCAAAATGTTTACCGCTGTTTTAATTTATCAATTAGTAGAGGAAGGAAAACTCAAACTAGACGATCGCATTGCATCTTACTTTCCCGAACTTGCTATTTCGAATTTATTTACACTAAAAATCAGCGATTTATTGAGTCATACCAGTGGTTTGGATGATTATACTTGTAAAGAAGACGATTTTTATTGGCTGAAAGAGCATCAATCTCAAGAGGACCTACTCGACAACATCACCCAACAAGGAACCCCACATTATGGTGCAAAAAAGAAAAACTTTTTCTTTTCCAATACGGGTTATTATTTACTTGCGCGTATTGTTGAACAAAAGCGCAACCTCAGCTATGACGAAGCGGTAAAAAAACACATCATTCAAAAAATAAAACTTCAACATACCTATACGGCTAGTGATGTTTTACCTTATGCAGTGCAATCCTACCAATTGTTTGATCAATGGGAGGTGATGGATGAAATGCAGATTGAAAACACCAATGGCGTGAATGACCTCATTTCTTCTCTTGACGATTTGGCGCGATTCAATCAAGCGTTATTTGCTCATAAATTGATTTTGAAAACGAGCTTAGCTAGTATGAAACCCGTTCCTTACAAGGAAAAATACGGAAGAGGCATGATGTACTACCTCTACAAGAAAAAGAATTTTGTTGGACATACAGGAGGTACATTCGGTACTTTCTCTTTGCTTTACTACAATGAAGCTGAAAAATTAACCCTTGTTTATGCCATCAACGGAGCTGCTTTTTCGCATTACCAACTGTTTGATGCCTTACTGGCAATACTCTATAACAAAAAATATGTCCTTCCGTCGTATGAAACAATTCCGGTTACAGCGGAACAACTACAACCTTTTGTAGGAACGTATCGCCAAGGGCAATTAGACCTCACCATTGAATTTGTCATTGAAAAAAACAAGCTGTTCCTAAAACCTTCGGGATGCAACCGCTATGCACTCTTAGATGCTATTGGCGAAAATACCTTTCGATCACCAGAAGGAACAGTTACCTATAGTTTTAATCCCGCCAATAAACAAGTGGTTGTTCAACAATTAAAAGCGAACTTTGTATTGAATAAAATAGAAAGGGAATAGTTGAAGCTATTCCTTTGCTATTCTACCGCTGGAGTATGATAAACTCCGAACGCCTATTTTGCTGGTGTTCCACCTCCGAACAAGGTTTACATGCTACTTTGGGCTCACTACTTCCCACGCCTTTGCTTTCTATGCGTTCAGGTTGAATACCTTGGTCTACTAAATACTGTGCCGTTGCATCGGCTCTAGCCTTTGACAGCTTTTTATTGTACCTTTCTTTCCCTACTTGATCGGTATGTGCTACAATTGAGATTCTCATCGTATGATGCTCCCGCATAAACTGCACCAAGCGATCCAATTCGCGTTGACCTACCGTCGTAATCGTCGCTTGATCAAATGCAAAAGGGATATCGTTTAAAACGATTTTATTGTCTTGAATCTGTGGTTGCACTTGCTTTTTCAACATAATTGTTTGAGGATCTCCGATTTGTTTTTGGCTTCGTCCCTCTTCTTCTTTATAGAAGTAACCTTCTTTTTCTATTTTTACAACATATGCCTTATCACAAGGAAGTTCCACCGTAAATTCTCCCCTCCTATCCGTTTTTACTTCTGCTAGCACCTGACGAGACAAATCGACAAACACAAGCTGAACTCCAGCAAGCGTTTCTCTTGTTTCTCCATCGTGAACCACCCCGCGCACCGGAGTTGCACAAAGGGGTTTAACTCGATAAATATCCTGTCTTTCAATGCGATTTGTTGAAAGGAATCCATATTCACGCTCACTGTTGTACACCAGGTTAAAATCATCTTTTGGCGTATTAATTCCCTCGCCTAAGTTCTGAGGTTGTGCTTGGGGATCGTTTAAATTGAGGGAATAAATATCCAATCCGCCGTATCCTCCCCAGCGATCCGACGTAAAATAAAGCATCTTATCCGCACTGATAAAAGGATAGTCTTCGTCATATCCCGTGTTGATGCGGTCTCCGAGATTTTCTACTTCGCCAAAGGCTTTGCCCTCTTCTAAAATAGGCACTCTCCAAAGGTCCAACCCTCCATGACTACCGGGTTGATTGGACGCAAAATAGAGGTAATCTCCCTGCGCTGTAACAAAGGGATTCACATAAGTATATCCCTCTTGCACAAAGGGCAATACCTTAATTTTCCTCCATTTCTTCCCCTTGCGCTCCGCCCAAAATAAACTCATCATCCCCTGTCGTTTTTTGACTTCTTTGTGTTTTCTAAACTTGCGATGGCGATAACTTTCTGAAGCAAAATAAATGAGCTTATTCGACGGATGCATTACCGCTTGTCCGTCCATAAATCGACGATTGATTCGCCCCCTTAACAAACTGTGTTCATAAAGCGGTTCGTCTTTTGATCGGATTGTCGTTTGGTAAATGCCCGTATTGGGAAAAGTTGTGCCTTTCTCGCGTACTTCAAAGAGTCGACGGATCCACTTTTGTTTATATTTTGATCGATTTGACACAAATAAAAGCGTGTCTGTTGTCGACCAAGACAAGCTGTGATTGGCATAAATAGGCTCATTAATTCCCGATTCTTCGACAAAATAAATAGAACTATGTTGGCCTGGACTGGGGTAATCCTTTGCATGTTGTAAAAAATAAAGTGCACGCGCATCTTCTGCCGCACCTTTGGCAAACTTTCTCATCGCTGCTTCCGCTGCCTCATAACGTCCATTTTGCGTTAGGTTATACGCCAAGCGATAATAAAAAGCTACATCTAATGCCGGGTCTTGTTCCAATGCCTTTGCATAATACTGCGCCGCCTGAACAGTAAGTCCTAGTTGATCATAACACAGCGCTAACTGCTGATAGATGTAAGTAGGAGTACGCCTTCCCCTCAATAAACGCGTATATTCATCCTTCGCTTTGACATAAGTTGCCTCAGCAAAGTACTTGTCTGCTTTTTTTATACTGGGTTTTCGCTTTGCTTGTACTGCTACTGCTATAATCAGAAACAAGAACACAATTGCTTTTCTCATTTTATATCCTTTCATTTTCATTTCGTACTACTAACGCAGCGGTTGCTTTAAGATTGCTATACACCCGGAGTTTAATAGAGAATTAACACGCATTTTTACCTCCATTTAGAATATGACACTCCTCCCTTTATTTTCTTGTATTTTCTCTATTTTTTTAGTCTAGTTATACGGGATACCCGCCACCCAGCCATGGTAGTTTTTATGTCGGAAAAAAAATTACTATTAAATTCTAAAAATCAAAGTTTTATATCTTCTACCATTGAATAAAAAACACCTTGATCCTTTACTCCTCATTTTAAAACGTTAAAAACCTAGTATTTACCAAATCTATTTGTAATTTTAATACATCGTAAATCAGGCCTACCTTCAAGTAAGTCTCTCAGCAACTAATCGAATGAAAAAATATCTTTTGGCCTTTGCATTACTTGCAATTAGCCCATCAATTGTAAAAGCTAACGAATACCTAAAACAAACATCAACCATGAAAGAAACTGCAAAAAACCAACAAACAATTTACCAATTCAAGGTAAAAGATTTGTATGGAAATGATTTTGACTTTGCCACATTAAAAGGAAAAAAAATAATGATTGTCAACACAGCTTCTGAATGCGGCTTAACTCCTCAGTATGAGCAACTACAAAGCTTATATGAAGAATTTGGAGAAGGCAATTTTGTCATTATTGGATTTCCGGCGAATAACTTTGGCAGTCAAGAACCTGGATCTAATGCGGAAATTGCAACCTTTTGTAAAGCGAATTTTGGTGTAACCTTTCCTATGATGGAAAAAATATCAGTTAAAGGAGACGATATGGCACCGATCTATCAATTCTTAACCGAGCAAAAACAAAATGGATTTGCTGATAGTGCCGTAGAATGGAATTTTCAAAAGTACTTAGTAGACGAAAAAGGACATGTCGTACAAGTAATCAATCCACGAATACTGCCAAATGATCCAGAAATCAAGGAATGGATTAAAAAGAAATAAGGAAGAATAAGGAAGCCATAGTAATTTTATTCGTAATTTTATCTTTTTGAAATTACTATGGTTTATCCTACTATACCGCTTGCACAAAGCATTATTGAACTTTGTAAAGCAAAAAATCTAACAAACGTTGTTATATCACCAGGATCTCGTAATGCCCCCTTAACTATTGGCTTTACTAATGATCCTTTTTTTACTTGTTATAGTATTGCAGATGAACGTTGTGCGGCCTTTTTTGGAATGGGACTTGCGCAACAAACACAGATACCAACCCTTTTAGTTTGCACTTCAGGTTCAGCATTGTTGAACTATTACCCTGCGATTGCGGAAGCTTTTTACAGTCAAATTCCCTTGATTGTTTTAGCTGCAGACAGGCCTTTACACAAAATTGACATTGGTGATGGGCAAACGATACGCCAACAAAATGTATATCAAAACCATATTTTATATAGTGCCAACTTAACGGAAGAAGCAAATGCAACTAACGACCATTTGATTAATGAAGCTATCCATACGGCTGTCATTCAACAAGGTCCTGTGCATATCAATGCCCCTTTTGAAGAGCCTCTCTATCAAACGACAACCCAATTAAGCGTGAAGCCCACAATTGAGAAGCCTATTCTTCCTCAATTGCCGGTTGTCGATTATAATTATTACGTCAATCAATGGAATCAAGCGACTAAAAAGCTTATTTTAGTAGGTAGTTTACCTCCGCATAGTTTAACGCAAGACCTCATTCAAAAGCTAACCGCTGATGGTTCTGTCTTGTTTTTAGCTGAAACGATTAGCAATATCCAAGCCCCCACAGTAATTAATGCGATTGATCGCTTGGTTATTCCCATGAAGGACGAAGATTTACAACACTTTCAACCTGATATCTTATTGACCTTTGGAGGTATGGTGGTCAGCAAAAAAATCAAGCAAATTTTACGTCAATACAATCCTAAACAGCATTGGCATGTAGATACTCTACGCCATTATGATACGTATGATTGCCTGACAGATCGCATTTATACGGATGCCCCATCTTTTTTAACTCAACTAACCACAAACACACAAGCTGTTTCGTCAAACTACAGTACTTGGGCCAATGAAATAATGTGTTCGCGCAACGCAAAACACAGCCAATTTTTGAGTGAAGCCATCTTTTCTGATTTTGCAGTTCTTGATTACCTGGTTGCGCAATTGCCCCACAACAGTCAATTGCAAGTGAGTAACAGTGCGGTCATTCGCTATGTACAATTGCTTCCTATCGATCCGAGTATTGACGTTTTTTGCAATAGAGGAACGAGTGGTATTGACGGGTGTACTTCCACGGCAATTGGAGCCTCAATCGGATCGGCAAAACCAACAGTACTGCTAACGGGGGATATTAGTTTCTTTTACGATAGCAACGCCCTGTGGAATGCGTATGTTCCAAAAAACTTTAAAATTGTCTTAATCAACAACGGCGGAGGGGGTATTTTTAGAACCTTACCTGGCCATCAAGAAAATGAAGTCTTCAATACGTATTTTGAAACGACACACCAACATCGAGCACAGCATCTAGCCGCCATGTACGATTGGGCCTATTTTCAAGCGGATACAAAAGAAACGCTGACATCACAAGCACAGGCCTTTTTTACGCTGTCAAATCGTCCAGCTATTCTAGAGGTAAATACCCCTACCTTCTTGAATGATGAAGTATTTAAAAAATATTATCGCAATTTGTAATTTTTTTATTCTATCTCTTTTATTTTTAGTAACTTGTATGAAACAAATAAAAATAAAATTATGAGTAAAAGAGCTGAATTGATTGAAAAATACGCTGCAGACTTAAAAGACAAATGCGGTGTAAAACCAAACATGGAATTATTAGAAAAGGTGACAATTGGTTGTGGACCTTCGATTTACAATCAAGATTCATCCACTGTAGCAAGTTCATCAGAATCTGAAATGGCCACTGTTCGCAACAATTTCTTGATTAAAAAATTAGGATTAAAAGACGATGCTAAATTAGATGAAGGATTGAAAAAAGTAGTGGATCAATACGGCGCATCGAACAAGCATAAATATAGAGCAGTATTGTATTATTTATTAACGGTTCACTTCAAAAAAGAATCGGTTTATTTAAAATAAGCATACGAGTACATAAAAAAGAAAAAGAGCCTTTAGGGGCTCTTTTACCTTTCGTCCTTTAGGACACAAAAAAAAATATGATAATTGTTGTATAACAAAGGGGTTCTCGCCTTATACTTAGCGAGCCCCTGCTGCTTCTAAAAGTTTGATGATTGCGGCATACTTCTTTGCTTTTGCATGATACAAAGGCGTTTTTCCGTCGTGATCTGGAATATTGACATCCACTCCTCCGTCAATCAAAGCCTTTACAATCTCAACATGTACCGCTCCTCCATTACTCAATACAATGGCCTCCATTAAAGCAGTCCACCCTAAGCGATTCACGTGGTCAATTGGAAAATTAGGTGTATTGACAAGTACTTTGACTACTTCCACATGTCCTTTCTCTGCAGCTGGAATTAAAGCCGTTCCATGGTATCGATTAAATACCTTAAAATCAGCCCCATGAGCTAAAGCCTTTTGAACTACTTCTAAATTTCCTTCCGCTCCTGCGTATAAAAATGGACTATTTAAGATCTCATCTTGAGCGTTGACATCCGCCCCTTGTTCGATGAGATACAAAGCAATAGCCGTGTATTTGTTATAAGTCGCCACCATCAAGGGCGATTCTCCTTTGCTGTTTTTGACGTTTAGATTTACCGTATTTGCCGTTAAAATTTCTTTTACTGCCTGTATATTATTGGCGGCAACCGCCTGAAACAGTTCTTTTGTTATTGTACTATTCATTTCTTTCTCTAAATCCTGGTTCGTATTATTACTACAGCTCGCAACTAAATTAGTTGAAAGTCCTAAGGTAAAAACTAGCATTAAAACGGAAGATATACGCCTAATCATAACACCTATTGATTTAAATTATTTCACAGTAAAGATAGTACCTCCCTTATATTGGGGATTGTATTTTTACGGCACTTTATTGTACAAATTATAACCCGATCTAAATTGTCCAGGGGTTTTTCGATTCCATTTTTTAAAATATCGATTAAAATATCCCGTGTCTTCGAAACCTAATTCAAAGGCTATTTCCTTTACCGATAAATCTGTTGTAATTAATAAGCGCTCTGCTTCTAAAATAATGCGTCGCTGAATACACGTACTAGCCGAAATACCCAATATCTTTTGCGTGCGTATATTCAAATAATTAGGGGTGATATTGAGCTTATCTGCATAAAAAGCCACTTGGTTATCCGTTTTAAAATGCACTTCTAACAAAGCCTTAAATGCCTGAATTTTAGCATCTTTTACTTGTGCTTCTACTGCTGGGTAGGTCTGAATATAATAGCGTTGAATTTTTTTTAATAGTAAAGAGAACTGCAATGCACTTATTTCTTGTCCTATGCTATCTTTGTCGGGTAATAATTGAAGCAGTTTCGTCAGTTCTTGGCGCACTTCTGCATATTCTTGGGCAGTTAACTCCAATACTGAAGGGACATTCAGTTGAAAAAAAGGCAAGGCACTCAAGCGATTGACAAAGTGAATGGCATTAGCAGCAAACATCAACTGATGTCCTACTGTATCTTCTGCTAATTTCCAATAATGTACTTGTTGAGGACGAAGAAAATGCACTTGATACGGCTTTACTGTTAAAGGTAAAAAATCAATCTCATGTACCCCATGCCCTTGTTCAATAAATAGAATAAGATAAAAGTCGTGCTTATGAGGAGAAATTAAATCATTACGCCCTTTTTCTTTATGCTCAAATAACGTAATGTCCCAAGTATCCTCCCCTACTACTTTAGAGCGACTCCAAGTTTCTATGGTCTTTGTTTTTTTCATTCGATCATTTATTTGCTTTTGACCTCTTGTCGTCTTAACAAGAACAAGGTAAGTAAAAAAAAACTCGCTTCTGTGAAGAAACGAGTTTTACCTAACTATTTGGACTATATTTTTTCTTTTAGCGCTACAGCCTTATCGTATAATTCTTCATACATCGGAAGAATCTCACTAATTTGAAAGCGCTTTGCTGTTTGACGCGCACCTTCTTTAAAACGACATAAGGTATCTTCATCTTTCAAGATTGCCAAAGCATTTTTAACCATATCATCCACGTCTTTTACCTCACTCAAATACCCAGACACTCCATGTTCATTCACCTCTGGTAACCCGCCTGTATTACTAGAAATTACGGGAACGCCCACAGCCATAGCTTCTAAAGCGGCTAATCCGAAACTCTCCGTTTCTGATGGTAGTAAAAACAAATCAGAATACCCTAAAATTTGGTTTACCTCATTGCTATTTCCAAAGAAAATAATCTTGTCGTAAATTCCCAATTCCATTGCGATGCGTTCTGCTTTTTCTTTTTCAGGTCCATCGCCTACCAACATCAATTTTGCTGGAACTACTTGTTGGATACCGTAAAATATTTTAACCACATCTCCAATGCGTTTTACCTTTCTAAAATTGCTAATATGCGTAATGATGAATTCTCCTTTTTCAGCCATCGCACTGCGCTTACAGGGTGTTTCAGAGCAGTCCACTTCTTTTACTTCGATGAAATTGGGTATCACACAAATTTCTTTTTTACACTGAAAAAGCTCATAGGTTGATTGTTTCAGTGATTCTGACACCGAAGTAACAAAATCAGACTTATTAATACTGAACGTCACTGCGCTTTTGTAATTTGGATGATTTCCGACGAGGGTAATATCTGTTCCGTGTAATGTAGTAATCATCGGGAGATCAATACCCTCCTCTTTGAGCATTTGCTTCGCCATATAACCCGCATAAGCATGCGGAATGGCATAATGTACATGCAACACATCTATATTGAATAGTTTTACAATATCCACTAACTTACTGGACAAAGCCAATTCATAAGGTTGATAATGAAACAGAGGATATTCTGGTACATTTACCTCGTGATAGTAAATCTTGGGATTTAATAAAGCTAAACGAACGGGTTGACTATAGGTAATAAAATGTACTTCGTGATCTCTTTTGGCTAGTTCCAAACCTAGCTCTGTAGCTACAACTCCACTTCCACCGAAAGTTGGGTAGCATACGATTGCGATTTTCATATATGAATTATTTGGTCCTTAAAGATACTTCGAATTATTTATACTCAATATAAACTTTGACCTCAGATTTTATAAATACCTTTAATTTAACACTAACTTCATATCGATTTAATGTATAATAGACTCATAAATAACCTGTTGTATGTTTTCGCGAACATTTTCTTTTGACAAGCGATTGACATTAGAATCAGGATACGTACGGTTAGAAAGAAAGACATAGATTAAGTCATTCTCAGGATCAGCCCAAGTCATGGTTCCCGTAAAGCCAGTATGTCCAAAACTCGTTAAAGACGCACAACCACATGTAGGTCCAGGTTTTCCTTGTTGTTGAGGTTTATCAAATCCGATACCTCTTCGATTGCCTTTTGAGCAATACACACAAGCATTAAACGCTTCAAAAGTTGCTTTTGAAAAGAAGCGTTCATCTCCATACTCACCTTCATTCAAATACAATTGCATCATTTTTGCCACATCTAAAGCAGTACCAAAAAGACCTGCATGACCTGCTACTCCTCCCTGCATGGCAGCCCCCATATCGTGAACATACCCCTGCACCGTTGTATAGCGGTAATAGTTATCTTCTTCGGTTGGAGGGATCTCATTGACATCAAACTTGCGCAAAGGCAAATACGTTAATCGATTCGCTCCAATACGCGTGTAAAACTTGTCCTGAACCAATTGATCCAAAGACTGATGATACGTTGATTCGATGTATTCTTTTAAGGAAATAAATCCCAAATCACTGTATTTGTATTCTATTTTTTTTGCCAATTTCGCTTGAGCAATTTCTTCTAACATCACCTGAGTATAGCCTTTTTTCAGAAATAGATTTTCACTTACTTGGGTTGGAAATTCAGGAGAATACTGTAAGCGATATAAGGTTACATCGGGGTGTTTGGTACTGTCTAACGTACTTTTATAAAAAGGCAACCAAGCGGGTAAACCCGATTGGTGCGTTAATAAATCTTTTAAGGTAATATCCTTTTTATCTGTTTTCTTAAATACAGGAATCAACTCGCCTAATTTCGATTGCATGGTGATCTTTTGATCATTATACAATTTTACCACCATAGGCAAAGTAGCTAAGATTTTTGTCAAGGAAGCTAAATCGTATACATCGGTTGACTTTACAGGTAAATCTGTTTTATAGGTATGATAACCAAAACTCTTATTGTACACAACTTTACCGTGACGCGCAACTAAAATTTGCGCTCCTGGCATCCATTGATTAGCTATTGCGTGATGTGCAATACTGTCAATCTTTGTTAGAACCTTAGGGTCTAATCCTTCATTTTGTGGCGTAGAAAATCCAAGGCGGTGAATGGGTTTTGTTTTAATACCCGTTCCTACATTGTACTTACTAGTAACAGTCACTGGCAATTCACCTTTTGCTCCTATAGCGCCAAAAAGCACTTGAGCCGCGGCTTCCTCAGCAAAACTATTGTTCTGATATCCCACAACCAAACCTTCTAAATCTTTAATTTCTGTTTCAAGACTCGATAAAGCATAAGGCTTAGCAAATGAAACTAAGATTGCGCGATTGCTTGTTGCTATTGTGCGAATAATTGTCTTTTCCTCTTCAGAAAAATTGTGGTTTTTCCAAGGATTATCCACTTTATGGTACCCTATAACAACAAGCGAATAAGAACTCAATTGAGCCAAGTTCGCACTATCGACTACATCAACTGTAGTAAAATTACGCATCATGGTTAAGAAAGGAGTATGATCGTCATCTCCTAATCGAATGTAGGCAATTTTTTCCTCCTCTAATTTTCGAATGGGAATCACGCGATTGTGATTTTTAACCACGGTAATCGCTTCTTGATATAATTTCGTGTTCAAGTCGTCATACACGGCATCATTCAAGTCCTCTACTAGGTTTTTCGTATGGATTTGCAAAGGTTTATCCAATCCAACACGGTATTTGTATTCTAATATTTTCTTTACAGAGTACGACAAACGACTTTCTGTAATTGTGCCAATAGCATAAGCTTCTTTTAGTTTTTCTGAGGCTTTAGTCACATCTTCAGAAAACAACAACAAATCATTTCCCGCCATAAAAGCAGCTAAATCTACCTCACCTGGAGCTAAATAAGTAGATACGCCCTTCATATTGAGTGCGTCTGTAAAAATAAGTCCTTCAAATCCCAATTCCTCACGCAATAATCGAGTTACCACATTATAGGAAAGTGAACTAGGAACAGCGCTATTAGGTTCATAAGCAGGCAAATTCAAATGCGCGACCATAACGCTAGCCAAATCATTTTTAATTAGCTTTTTATAGGGATATAATTCGACGCGATGCAGACGATCTTTATCCAAGTCGATTAAAGGCAACTTATAATGAGAATCACTGGATGTATCTCCATGTCCAGGAAAGTGTTTCGCTGTTGCGAAAAGTCCTTGATTTTGATATCCACGCATAAATGCGACTGCACGATCTGTTACTATTTCTCTTGTTTCTCCATAAGCTCTTACCCCAATAATTGGATTGAGTGGATTGATATTCACATCAACCACAGGTCCGAAATTAAAGTGAATCCCGATGCGTTTAGATTGTTCTGCCATAGCTTTACCTACTTCTTCAATTAGATCGAGGTCTTGAACGGCTCCTAAAGTCATATTATATGGAAATCTATACGTAGAATCCAATCGCATTCGCAATCCCCATTCCCCATCAATACCAACTAACATCGGTAATTTACTTTGCTTTTGTAAACGATTGGCAATAGCGGCTTGGCGTTGTGGCCCCCCTTGAAAGAAGATCAAGCCTCCAACGTGATTGGTATTAACAAGAGCTTCGAGCTCTTGAACGTGTTTTTCATTTTTGTTTGAATAGGCAGCTACCATAAACAATTGACCTATCCGCTGTTCTAATGACATGGAATTGTATACACTATCTACCCATTGGCGTTCTCGAAGTTCAGCAGTTTGCGAATTAGTTTTAAATTGTCCGTAAGACAAAAAGGGCAGTAACAATAGTGTTAACAATACTTTTCTCATATATTTTCTTAGCTTTTTTAAAAATAGAATGAATATGCAGTTCGGCACTCATCACTATCTTTGCAAACTTAACAAATCTACTTTATTTAAAAAAGAGTAGACACAAACTTTATTTTAGGATAATATTACAATTTTATCAATTTTATAAAAAAAATTCAATTAAGTATCGTAAAAAACTGAATCATTAAAGATATTTACTGAATTCTCCTATTATTTAAAAAAATAAAGTCAAAATTATTTACCTTCTCATTATTTTACCTTTTCTTCTGAACGAAAAAGAAACGCTTTTTACTTTTTATATCTTCTTATTTTTGTGCTGGAAGTCCCTATTAATCTCCCCCTAATCTCCTCAGCTAATCCGTTAATCCCCACGTGCGTATCCAAATATAGGTATAAAAAAAAATCGTCAAAATTGACGATTTTTTATACTCTTGTATCTTTTCTTATCTAAAAAAGCGACTATGCCAGCTTTCTTCAGCAGGTACTTCCCAATATTCTCGGTATTCACCTAAATCATTCACGAGGTTATTGAACACGATTGTATGGGCAGAAACAGCTTTGGTTTTCACCATTTGCTTAAACTCCATAACCGTTTTGAAGGCAATAAACTCACCCGTTTTATAGGTAACGTTCATTTTATCCAACAAATCTACGTTGTATTTTTGCTCTATATCTTGAATCACACGAACAGATGCATCTATCGAACAACCCGATGCCGGGTGAATATCCTGATCAACAACCAAGATAATAAAGCGATTGTATTTAATCTCGTATGAAGCTGTTAATGGCGTAGCATGAGCTACCCATTCTGCTGTAAAACGACTCAGTACAGCATCGATATCTTGTACTTCTTCGTCTGTAAATTTTCTATTTGACTGATAAATCCAAACTCTTGAATGATCAGGCATTTCGTCAAATGGTTTAAACATAATTATAAATCTTCCGCATTTGCAATTAACTCAGCAACGTCAAGCACTTTGACTTCGCCTTCTTTTTCTTTAAACTTCACACCATCGGTAAGCATCGTATTACAGAAAGGACAACCGGCAGCAATAATTTCTGCTTTCGTATTAATCGCTTCTTCCGTTCGTTCAACGTGTACTTCTTTGCTTCCGTGCTCTGGTTCTTTGAACAATTGCGCTCCACCAGCTCCACAACATAAACCGTTCAATTTAGAACGCTTCATTTCTACCAATTCTGCATCTAATTTCTCAATTAACTGACGAGGTGCTTCAAAAACACTGTTTGCACGTCCTAAATAACATGGGTCGTGAAAAGTAATGCGTTTTCCTTTAAAGCTTCCACCTTCAATCGTTAATTTTCCTTCGTCTAACAATGATTTCAAGAATTGCGTATGGTGTACCACTTCGTATTTCCCTCCTAAACCAGGATACTCATTCTTTAACGTATTAAAACAGTGTGGGCAAGCCGTTACTATTTTCTTTACTTCATAGCCATCCAATACTTGAATATTCATCATGGCTTGCATTTGAAAAGCGAACTCATTTCCTGCGCGTTTAGCAGGATCTCCTGTACATCCTTCTTCTGTACCTAATACAGCGAAGGATACCTTAGCTTTATTCAACAGTTTTACAAATGCTTTTGTTATCTTTTTTGCTCTATCGTCAAAACTACCTGAACAACCTACCCAAAATAAAACATCCGGTTGTTCTCCTCTTGCCATCATTTCGGCCATTGTAGGCACTACTAAATTTTCTGACATAATTTATTGGTGTCTATTTAAAATCAACAGCTGTTGTCAATTTATCTTGTTAGTTAATTAGTTTTCGTCCTTCCAGTTTAAGCGATCCATTTGGTTGTATTGCCATGGCGCTCCATTGTTTTCAATATTCTGCATCATATTGTTTAATTCAATTGGTGCAGCACTTTGTTCCATCACTAAGAAACGTCTCATATCCATAATGATTGACAAAGGACTAATATCGATTGGACATTCTTCCACACATGCATTACACGTATTACACGCCCATAATTCTTCTGGGGTAATGTAGTCGTTTAACAATGTTTTTCCGTCATCTACAAACTTTCCGTTGTTTGCATCTAATATTTTACTTACATCTTCTAGGCGATCACGTGTTGACATCATAATCTTACGAGGAGATAGTTTTTTACCTGTTGTATTTTGTGGACAAGATGAGGTGCATCGACCACATTCTGTACAAGAATAAGCATTCATCAATTGAACCCAATTCAGGTCCATTACATCTTGTGCTCCAAATTTCTCTGGTTCTCCTACGGGTTCAGCAGGTGCAGCGAAAGGATCAGCATTGGGATCCATCATCAAAGCTACTTCATTCTTTACTGACTCTAAGTTGTCGAATTGACCTTGTGGATCTAAATTCGCATAATACGTATTAGGGAAAGCTAAGAAAATGTGCAAGTGTTTTGAATAATACAAGTAGTTCATAAAGAACATAACTCCCACAATATGTGACCACCAACAAATACGCTCAATTAAAGCAACTGTGGCAAAGTCCATTCCATTAAATATTGGGCTTATTAAGCCTGATATAGGAAAAGACCCAGCGGTAGTATAATGCGAATAATTATTTAATTGCAAATAGTAATCTGCAGCATTCATTACTAAAAAGAAAACCATCAAGATAGTTTCGATGTAGATAATGTTATTTGCGTCGCGTTTTGCCCAACCTTCAAGTTCAGGTTGATTTAAACGTTTTAATTTCAGAATATTTCTTCTAATCCAAAAAACGGCAACTCCAAAGATAACGAGGAATGCCAATACTTCAAAGCTAGCAATCAACACATCGTAAGCTGCTCCTAGAAAACTAAACGCACGGTGTGTACCAAATAAACCATCAACAATAATTTCCAACATTTCAATGTTGATGATTACGAATCCCACATACACAAAGATGTGCAAGATAGCAGGAATAGGGCGTTTTACCATTTTCGATTGCCCAAGAGCAACGCGAATCATGTTGCGCCATCTGTCTTTAGGTCTATCGGTGCGGTCAATGTCTCGACCTAACTTAATGTTGCGAATTAATTTCTTTACATTTCGAATAAAGAAGCCAAATCCAGCGATAAGTAATACTAAAAATAATGCTTGGCCTAAATACTGCATAGTTGTAATAAATTGTTTCTGTAAAGTTGTTAGTTTTTTTGGTTAGATTGGTTCTAAATTTCTATTCCCCTTTCTTTTCTTCTTTTTCTTGTTGGTAAGGTGTCGCCTTTTTACCAAATAAAGAGAAATGAACATAACGCTTCGGATTTTCTTTCAGATCGCGCATTAATTGCTCTAATTCTTTCGAAGCTCCTGTTAGGTTTTTATAGAGTTCATCATCTTTTAATAACTTTCCAACCGAACCGTTTCCATTCTCGATATCTGCTACTAATTTATCGATATTAGCAGAAGCACTTTGTAAGTTAGCAAATGTTCCGTTAATATCCAATTCGCTTAATTCTTGAGAAAGCCCAACAAAGTTTTTACTCATGACGTTTAAGTTTGTCATCGTCCCTTTTAATTGAGGTTCCATTCCGTTTACCAATCTATTAGTGCCCGCTAATGTTCCTTTTAACTCTGTAACGCTTGATTTCAAATCTGCTTGCATTTGCTCATCCAATACGCCATTAATAGCTATTAACATGGCATTGGCATTGGCTAATACTTCGTCAAGTTTTGTTTTTAAAGGTTCTAATTCTCCTACTAATTTTTCAGTAATATCGAATTGTACTTCTCCTTTTAAATAGTGTCCTGATTCAGCATAATCTGTATTTCCAAATTGTGGATCAATTGAAATCCCCTTTCCTCCTAATAAT
The DNA here is from genome assembly GCF_009792295.1 of Myroides fluvii. Classification (NCBI taxonomy): domain Bacteria; kingdom Pseudomonadati; phylum Bacteroidota; class Flavobacteriia; order Flavobacteriales; family Flavobacteriaceae; genus Myroides; species Myroides fluvii. The sequence goes on from NZ_CP039934.1 coordinate 242,352, forward strand.
CCTGGAGAATAAATGGTTGCTACACTTGATTTTGCTATATCAATAGGATGGGTCATCATTAACTCAACCACCAATTTACCCGTTTGAGCATTAATGGTAATGCGAGATACCTTTCCTACTACTAAACCGTTAACTGTCACATTAGAAGATGTTGTAAGTCCTTCGACATTATCGTATTCAACATAATATTTAGTACTGTTATCAAAAAGATTTCTTCCATCTAAAAAAGAATATCCCCAAATAAATAAAGCAATTGCTCCTAATACTAAAACAGCTGTTTTAATTTCTCTAGATATTTTCAAAACTCTATATTTTTATATAACACGCAAAAATAAACTTTTATTTTTTAAAAAGCAGTGTTTATTTCAAAGCCTCTTCTACGGAAATACTCTTTCCGTCTTTGTATGCTACAATAAACGAGGAGCTATGTCCTTTGACCTTAGCTTCTTCTAATCGTTTTTTCGCTTCATTGTAATCGGATGTTTGGCCGTAAAAATACTTATTAACTTTTCCTGCTTTTTCCATTGTCACATTACTCAATCCGTTGAAATTTTTTGCTTTCAACTCTAAAACACGAGAACTTGCGGCAATTTGCACTTTGAAAACCACGCCTTTTACAGTTGTTTTCTCAGCGGTTCGCTCTGTATTTTCTTTGCTCTTCTCCGTTTTGGTTGTAGTTGAAGTTCTTGCAGGTGCTTCATCCGCTGGATTAATGCTCACTGTTGCATCTCCTCCATAATAGGCATTTTTGTACGCTATAATTCCTTTAGCGATAGATTCTGCTAACTCTCTTTGTCCTTTTTTAGAAGATAAATAAGCGCCCTCATCTTTGTTGGATACAAAACCTAATTCAATCAATATACTAGGCATGAAAGCTCCGTGTAACACCCAAAAAGGTCCTTGCTTTACTCCCCTGTTTTTTCGTTTTAACTCATAGGTAAATCCATCTTGTACACGACTTGCTAAATCGATACTTTGGTGGACGTAATCCTCTTGCATTAACATCAAGCCAATAATTGATTCAGGTGCTTTGGGATCGAAACCAGCATATTTAGTTTTATAATCATCCTCCATCATAATTACGGAGTTCTCCTTTTTAGCCACATCTAAGTTGGATTTGTTCTTACTCAAACCCATGACGTAGGTTTCGGTTCCATACGCTGCATTTCCATCTACTCCATTACAGTGAATCGAAACAAAAACATTTCCGGCTTTGTCATTAGCAATGACCGATCGTTGTTTTACTTCGACAAAAACATCTTTATCACGGGTGTAGATTACCTCAATATCTTTGTTCTTTTCTAGAATTTTTCCAGTTTCTAAAGCAACAGCTAATACAATGTCCTTCTCCACATTATTCAAATGATTCGTTCCTGAATCCTTTCCTCCATGACCTGGATCCAATACTACTTTAAATTTTTTATTTTGACCTAATGTAGCAACTGTAATACATAGGAATGAAAAAACTAACAGCAATTTAGCAACTCTATTGTTCATAAAAAAGTCGTTTAGAATTCGTTTAATATAAATTAAATTACATTTTTCAGAAAAAATATATGTAAGTTTGACACGTTAAAAACAACGGGTTTGATTTTACAAAAATAGCACATATTCATAGATTTGCGTACTAATATTTTCAATATCGTCATAGTTTTGTTTGTTTTAGGAATATTTTCATTCCCTAGAGTTAAAGCTCAAGAGTTCAACAAAACAACTACTTCACTGAAAGTCAATAATAAAGACTCTAAACTACTACCTGGTTTAGACACAGATACTATTGTCCCAATCCAAGATTCTTTACCGTCAAGTAAGAGTCCAAAAGACAGTATTAAACCTCCCGCCAAGGGCTACTTAGAAGATATCGTCTATCGCAAAGCTAAAGACTATAATAAGCTAGATCAAAAGAAAAAACAAATCACTTTATTCAACGAAGCGGAAATAAAATACCAAGATTTTGAATTAACTGCTGGAATTATTGTATTCAATTACGAGCAGAATCAAATTTACGCGGGTCGAATCAAAGATAGTTTAGGTAATTTGAGTCAAGCTCCTGTTTTCAAACAAGGAGGACAAGTAGTTGAGCCAGACTCTATTGTGTACAACACAAAATCGCAGCGAGCTTTAGTGTGGCAATCGAGAACCTCTCAAGGGGAGTTCAACATCAAATCTGGGATGACGAAAAAAGAAAATGACTCGGTGTATTTCATGGAGGATGTAATTTTTACCACGGCCAAAGATTTAGATGACCCCGAATATTACTTTAAAACGAAGAAAGTAAAATTAGTTCCGAATAAAAAAGTTGTTGTGGGCCCTACTAATATGGTTATTGCAGATGTTCCAACTCCACTAGGATTGCCATTTGCTTTTTTTCCAATGTCCGACAAGGCTGAATCTGGTTTTATTATCCCTAGTGTGGGAGAAACCAACCAACAAGGATACTATCTACAAAACGGAGGATACTACTTTGCCATCAGTGACAAAGTAGATTTAACGATGCAAGGGGATTATTACACCAATGGAAGTTGGGCCTTGCGATCGAATAGTAATTATGCCAAACGCTATAAATACAACGGACGCGTATTAGTCCGCTATGAAAACAACGTATTTAGTGAGCGTGGGCTTCCTGATTATCAGAAAAATACAATTTACAATATTCAGTGGAATCACGCACAAGATGCTAAATCAAATCCAGGCTCTCGTTTTTCTGCTTCGGTAAACATGGGTAGTGGTCAATACTTTAGACAATCCAACAACTCGTATAACGTAGGTGCATCGCTAAACAATACGATGAACTCTTCCATTAGTTATTCAAAAACCTTTGAGAGCACACCACAAGTGAACATGTCCTTATCGGCTACACACTCACAATCCACCAATACAGGTCGAGTGAATATGTCATTGCCTACACTTCAAGCAAGTGTAGATCGCATGTTTCCATTTGCACCGAAAAATGGATCAAAAAAAGGATTGATTAAGAACTTAAATCTATCGTATAATTTAAGGGGTGAAAACCGCGTTGATATTCACGAAGACAACTTTTTCAAACAACAGATGTTTGACAGTTTAAATTCTGGTTTTCAACATTCAATACCGATTACCACGAATTTTAAACTTTTTAAATACTTTTCTGTATCAGCAGGAGGTACATACAATGAAACTTGGGTTTTCAACACTGTCAAAAAAGAATATAATCCGGAAACAAACCGCGTGCAAGACCTACGCGTAAATGGATTTGATCGTTTTAATACCTACAACTTAACCACCAGTATTGGTACAACCATTTACGGAACGTTTAACTTCAATAAGGATAGTAAAATTCAAGCGATTCGCCATGTTATGCGTCCAAGTGCAGGATATTCCTACACCCCTAGTTTTGAGAAATACTACGATACTTACAACATAGATGCAACTGGATTAACCATGCAGGAATATACGCGTTTCCAGGGTGGATTATTCGGCGCACCAGGCAAGACCAACTCCAATATGCTTAATATGTCATTAAGCAACACCTTTGAAGCCAAGATACGCGATGAGGAAGAAAAGGATGGATTCAGAAAACTCATGCTATTAAATAGCTTAAACCTTTCGACTAGTTACAATATGTCTGCCGATTCCCTGAAGTGGTCCCCTATGCGTGTTTCTACAGGGACAGCACTTTTCCAAAACAAAATGCAAATTAACATAGGAGCAACATTAGATCCTTATGCCTTAAATAACAACAATCAACGTATTGATATGTTCAATATCAACAACGGAGGTAGTTTATTCCGCTTAACCAGTGCAAACGTAACTGTTAACTGGTCCCTAAACAGCAATGACCCTTTATTCGGCAATAGAGAAAAACCAAATCAAAACTCCATTGACAATGGTGGACGTGGAGATGATTTGTTTGGACAAGCTGGTAATTTAGGTGATAATCGTCAAAGTATGTTTGACAACAACAAGGAAGATCGCCCATTTGAAGGATTTTACAACGCTAAGATTCCGTGGGACTTAACCTTTGCTTATTCCCTAACCTACAACAATTCTGCCCGTCAAAATGAGATTTCAAACAACTCAGTAATGATGTCAGGAAATATAGAACTTACTCCACGTTGGAAAGTTGGTTTTTCTTCGGGATATGACTTCGTCCAAAAAGGAGTTACCTTTACTCAATTCCGATTTGAACGCGACTTATTGAGCTGGCGTATGGACTTTACCTGGGTTCCTATTGGTGCCTACACTAGTTGGGGCTTCTTTATCGGAATCAAATCATCCATGTTGAGCGACATCAAGTGGGAAAAGAGAAAAGCACCAGATAAACGCTATTTTTAATTCAATATAAGCATGAAAAAAACAATCATAAACGCTGATCAAGCACCTAAACCTATTGGCCCATACAACCACGCTGTATTAGTAGGTGATTTACTTTTCATTTCTGGTCAAATTCCCTTTAACCAAGCCACTGAAACTTTAGTTACAACAGGCATTGAAGAGGAAGCTAAACAAGTAATGGCAAATTTAAACGCCATTCTAACAGAAGCGGGAATGACGTTTGAAAACGTTGTAAAATCAACTATTTTCTTAACAGATATGAATGATTTTGCCAAGGTAAATGAAATCTATGGTAGCTTTTTCCAAGCAGAAACAGCACCTGCAAGAGAGTGCGTTCAGGTAGTCAAATTACCGCGTAATGTAAACGTTGAAATTTCAATGATTGCTACAAAATAACAAAAAAAGGGTGTCCTGATTGGACACCCTTTTTTGTTATTTTAGTTTACAGTTGACCGTTTACAGTGAACAGTTAAATCATCTTACTACTAAAAGTAGCCTTTTAAACCGATTAACGGTTAACTGTTAACGGTTAACTACTCCACCGCCTTCAACAACAACTGAGCACTAGCTTCATTGGTTGCTAAAGGAACGTTGTGCACATCACAAACGCGAAGTAGCATATTGATATCTGGTTCATGCGCATGCTTGCCCAGCGGATCTTTAAAGAACAAAACCATCTGTGTTTTTCCTTCCGCTACTCGAGCAGCAATTTGCGCATCTCCTCCAAGTGGTCCAGAAAGCATACGCTTGACTTCAAAACCCTCTTTTTGAGCAATTCCTCCCGTTGTACCTGTGGCAATTAACTCCACTCCTTCTCTAGATAAAATGTCTCTGTTTTTTTTAATAAACGCAAGCATCTCCTCTTTTTTACCATCATGGGCAATTATAGCTATTTCCATCTGTATTTTATTTGTGATAATCGATTAATCCATCCAGTGGTTTTTGAATAATCTTTCCAATCGCAATGTTATTCTTTTGCAAAACCGCCTTAAACTCATCTTGTAAAAAATAAGCGACTGATCCGACAAAATGCACAGGAACACTACTCGATTCTGGATGACTTTTGATGTAGTGTTCTACAAAAAACACCACTTGCTCTTGAATCATGGTTTGAAAAAAAGGATGTTCTTTATGCTCTATTAAAAAGGGCAAAAAAGAAGCTAGATAGGCGTTCGGATTTTCTTTTTTATAAAAATTATACTTTACTACATCTGCATCTAGATCATACTTTTGTGTGAATTTCTTTGCCAATTCTTCTGGCATATAATTGAGAAACAAAGCTTTGATCATCAATCTACCCAAGGCGCTACCACTACAATCATCCATGGCCATATAACCTAAGGATTGCACTTTTTGATGCATAATTTCTCCATCATAATACGACACATTAGAACCTGTTCCGTTAATGCAAACGATGCCTTGTTCACCCCTCCCTACCGTTGCATAAACCGCAGCATAGGTATCCTCATGCACATTCATTGACTGACAATTAACAAAATAAGAGGTGAAAAAATCCCGAACAGTCGTTTTACTTCGGTTTGATCCGCATCCCGAACCATAAAAATACAATTGTGTGACCTTATCCTTGTTTTTAACAATATCAGGCACAGTATTTACACGTGTATGAAACTCCTCTAACGTAATAACTTCGGGATTAAGCCCAAGGCTTGTCACCGAAGTTAGTACTTTATTATCTTGATCAAAAAAGATCCAATCTGCTTTTGTAGAACCGCTATCGACGATTATTTTCATTTGTTTGTTTATTACTTTACTGCAGTTAACAATACAGCCATATCTACCATCTTAGCAGCATAACCATATTCATTATCGTACCAAGCAACGAATTTATAAAAAGTTTCATTCAAAGCAATACCCGCTTTTGAATCAATAATACACGTATGTGGATCGGAAACAAAATCTTGTGAAACCACATCATCTTCAACAAAAGCCATGATTCCTTTTAATTCCTTTTCGCTAGCGCGTTTCAACACGGCCATCACCTCTTCATATGTGGTAGATTTAGCTAACTTTACTGTTAAATCAACGACAGAAACATCCGCTGTCGGTACACGCATCGACATTCCCGTAATTTTTCCTTTCAACTCTGGAATTACTTTTCCCACTGCCTTTGCAGCTCCCGTAGAAGCAGGAATGATATTTACCATAGCTGAACGTCCTCCTCTAAAATCCTTTTTAGAAGGTCCATCAACGGTGTATTGCGTTGCTGTAGCGGCGTGAATCGTTGTCATTAATCCTTCTACGATGCCAAACGAATCGTTTAAAACTTTAGCTAAAGGCGCTAAACAGTTCGTTGTACAAGAAGCATTAGAAACAATCGTATCCGCTGCTGTTAATTGCTTTTCGTTCACCCCCATCACAAACATCGGAGCATCTGGAGATGGAGAAGAAATCAATACTTTTTTAGCCCCTGCATCAATGTGTTTTTGTGCTCCCGCTAAATCTTTAAATACCCCCGTACAATCAGCAACAACATCCACCTTTAGTTCTCCCCATTTCAACAACAAGGGATCGCGTTCTGCAGTTACTCGAATTTCCTTTCCGTTGACCATTAAATGTCCATCAACAACCTCTACCGTACCATCAAAACGACCATGTACAGAATCATATTTAATTAAGTATGCCAATTGATCTACGGCCATTAAATCATTAACCGCAACAATCTCAATATCATTTCTCTTTACTGCCTCTCTTAGCATTAGACGTCCAATACGTCCAAACCCATTAATCCCTACTCTTGTTTTCATATTTGCTTTTTTATTAAATTCTTTTATTAAATGGTGATGATATCTGATACGCGCAATAATTCCGCATCGACAGCCGTATGGCCTTTTACAATGTTTTCTAATGGGGTTAAAGCCACTTGATCGTTTAGTAAACCAACCATAAAGTTTTTACCGCCTTCTAGTAGGGTTTCCACTGCTTTCACACTAAGACGACTCGCCAAAACACGGTCAAAACAAGAAGGAGCTCCTCCTCTTTGCATATGTCCTAAAACAGATACACGCACTTCGTATTCTGGTAGATGTTCTTCTACATATTCGCCCAGTTCAAATACATTTTTACCTAATTTTTCCCCTTCTGCAACAATTACAATACTGGAAGATTTACCCGATAATTTACTTTTCTTCAACGACTCCAATAAGCGTTCTAATCCAAGGTTTTCCTCGGGAATGATAATTTCTTCTGCTCCTGCTCCGATACCAGCATTCAAAGCAATATGCCCCGCATCACGCCCCATTACCTCTACAAAGAACAATCGCTTATGTGAACTTGCAGTATCTCTGATTTTATCAACCGCATCGACTACCGTGTTTAAAGCCGTATCAAATCCAATCGTATGACTCGTACCATTTATATCATTATCAATCGTGCCGGGAATCCCCATCACTGGAATATCAAACTCTTTACTCAATAGCATAGCTCCCGTAAAACTACCATCTCCACCAATGACAATCAACGCATCAATTTGTGCATTTTTCAGATTCTCATAAGCTGCTTTTCTCCCTTCTTCCGTTCTAAAGGCTGCACTACGCGCTGTTTTTAAAATTGTTCCTCCTTTGTTGATGATGTAATTTACATCTCGAGGACCTAATACTTCAAAATCGCCTTCTACCAATCCTTGAAATCCTCTGAAAATCCCCACACACATCACATCATGATACGAACACGTACGAACAATAGCTCTAATTGCTGCATTCATTCCAGGAGCATCACCCCCAGAAGTTAAAACCCCTATCTTTCTTATAAGGTTACTCATAATTACTTTTCTTTTTAGTAAATTTAAGGAATACCTTAGATTAAATCAATCCATAATTGCGTTTTATTTGGGCATTTGTTATTATATTTTTGTTAAAACATCTAATTTCTCAGCAAACAATTGACAATGTCCAATCTCTGACCATCAAACAACAAAAAGGAACTCATTTAATTAGCGCAATTCATCGCGTTAAAGTATTAAACAGGCGATAAAAACCACGCGTTCAGCTTAAATTTTCCCTTATCCGCTTCCGGCAGATGGACATTCCTCTTTTACGGGTGCTTTGACCCTAACAAAGGCTTAGTTAAATAGAATTAATATAAATTAGAATCTCCTTTTTAAAACTAAACACAACAAACTCATAAACAACCATTTAAGACAAATAAAAACTTACTTTAGAAAAAGATAAAAAAAGTACATCAAAAGAAATTAAAGCTATTTTTGTGGCATGAAAAGAAAGAGAACAGAAAGAATCGTATTCGAAAACGTAGAAGTCCTTGATGCAGGTGCAAAAGGCGTTTCGGTAGCTAAGGCTCCTGATGGGAAAGTAATTTTCATTCCCAATGTTGTTCCAGGAGATATTATTGATATTCAAACCGTTAAAAAGCGAAAAGCCTATTACGAAGGCATCGCTATTAAGATCCATAGCTATTCTAAAAACCGCATTGAACCCGTGTGTCAACATTTTGGGGCTTGTGGAGGATGTAAATGGCAAAATATGTCTTACGAACAACAGTTGTTTTACAAAAATCAAGAAGTTCAAAACAACCTAAAGCGCATTGGAAAAATTGAACTACCTGAATTTGAACCTATCCTTGGTTCTGAAAAAACGCTATTTTACAGAAATAAAATGGAGTTTTCTTTCTCGAATGCTCGTTGGTTAACTCCGGAGGAGATTGCAAGCGGGGATGAAATAGGAAAGGAAAATGCATTGGGGTTCCACATTCCAAAAATGTGGGATAAAATTTTAGACATTCAAAAGTGTCATTTGCAACAAGATCCATCTAATGCTATCCGCAATGAGATTCGAGCATTTGCCAATGCCCATAACCTATCGTTCTTCAATCCAAGAGAACAAGAAGGTTTGTTGCGTACCTTGATGATTCGCACAAGCTCTATTGGAGAAATCATGGTCATGATTCAATTCTTTTACGACAACAAACAAGAGAGAGAATTGCTGTTAGATCACTTGGCAACGACTTTCCCTGAAATTACATCTTTACAATATGTGGTAAACGCAAAAGCCAACGATACCATCTACGATCAAGACGTTATTTTATACAAAGGGCGCGATTATATTTTGGAAGAGATGGAAGGATTAAAATTTAGCATCAACGCTAAATCGTTTTATCAAACCAATTCAGATCAAGCCTATGAATTGTATAAAGTTACTCGTGATTATGCTGAATTAACGGGCAATGAATTAGTATTCGATTTATATACAGGTACAGGTACAATTGCACAATTCGTTTCTAAAAAAGCGAAAAGAGTGGTAGGAGTTGAAGCTGTTCCGGAAGCGATTGCTGACGCTAAGATTAATGCTGAGCGCAATGAAATTACCAATTGTGATTTCTTCGTTGGGGATATGAAAAACGTATTCAACGATGAATTTATTGCTACACACGGACACCCAGACGTTATCATCACAGATCCACCGAGAGACGGAATGCACAAAGACGTTGTGGAAATGCTTTTAAAAGTAGCGCCAAAACGCATTGTGTACGTTAGTTGTAATTCGGCTACTCAGGCAAGAGATTTAGCCTTATTAGACGAAAAATACAAAGTAACGAAAGTTCGCCCTGTAGATATGTTTCCACAAACACATCACGTGGAGAACGTAGTTCAACTAGAATTAAAATAGAGCTTACACGCTTTACTACATACAAAAAATCCAGTGACAATTGCCACTGGATTTTTTTATGCTTGTGTATTTCTTCTACTTTTAGAAATTTGGTTTTAAAGTATATTTCTTATAAAAAGCATCAATGCGTTCTACTACTTCATCTGCGGTATCTACCAGCTGAATCAGGTTCATATCTTCTGGTGAAATATTGGAATATTTTGCCAACAAGACGTCTTTAATCCAATCTAACATACCTCCCCAAAAATCTGTCCCCACTAAAACAATAGGGAACTTTGCAATTTTCTTGGTTTGAATTAAGGTAATTGCCTCAAACAATTCATCTAGTGTTCCAAATCCTCCAGGCATGACAACAAATCCTTGTGAATATTTGACGAACATTACTTTGCGCACGAAGAAATAATCAAACTGAATGTTTTTATCACTGTCAATATAAGGGTTAAAATGTTGTTCAAAAGGCAATTCAATATTCAATCCTACTGAAACGCCTTCTCCCAAATGCGCTCCCTTATTTCCTGCCTCCATAATTCCAGGTCCACCTCCTGTAATTACACCATAGCCTGCTTTACTAACTTTGAATGCAATTTCTTCTGCTAGTTTATAATAGGGATCTTCTTTTTTTGTTCGCGCTGAACCAAAAATAGAAATACAAGGTCCGATACGCCCCATTTTTTCATACCCATTCACAAACTCAGACATGATTTTAAAAATCCCCCAAGAATCGTTGGTTTTTATTTCTGTCCAAGACTTTTGTTTGAATTTTTCTTGGATTTTATCCTCTTCATTTCCTAAATTTTCTTTCATAATTCAATCATTTTTTAAGTTCTTTTTTTAAAAAGTGAGCGGTATAACTCTTCTTTACTTTACTTATTTGTTCTGGTGTTCCCTTAGCTAGCACTTCCCCACCATTCGCTCCACCTTCATATCCAATATCAATAATGTAATCTGCCAACTTGATTACATCTAAATTATGTTCAATAATCAACACCGTATTTCCTTTTTCCACCAAAGTATTGATTACTTGCATCAAGACGCGAATATCTTCAAAGTGCAATCCTGTGGTAGGTTCATCTAAAATATAAAACGTATTTCCGGTATCTTTTTTAGACAATTCAGTCGCTAATTTAATGCGCTGTGCTTCTCCACCTGACAGCGTTGTACTTTGCTGTCCAAGGGTGATATACCCCAATCCAACATCGTTAATTGTCTTCAATTTGCGGTAGATTTTTGGAATATTTTCGAAGAACTCCGCTGCATCTGCCACTGTCATTTCGAGTACATCAGCAATCGATCTTCCTTTGTATCGGATTTCTAATGTTTCGCGGTTAAAGCGTTTTCCTTGACAAGTTTCACACTCGACATACACATCAGGTAAAAAGCCCATTTCGATGGTGCGAACTCCAGATCCTTCACAGGTATCACATCGTCCACCACTCACGTTAAAACTAAATCGCCCTGGTTTATATCCCCTTATTGATGCTTCTGTTGTTTGGGCAAATAAATTTCGAATATCAGAAAACACCTCTGTATACGTAGCCGGATTCGATCTTGGCGTTCGTCCGATTGGACTTTGATCGATGCCAATTACTTTGTCAATATGTTCTAAACCACTAATTTTCTTATACGGTTGAGGCTTGGTCACTGCGTTGAAAAAATGGGTATTCAAAATGGGATATAGCGTTCCATTAATCAAGGTTGATTTACCAGACCCTGACACTCCTGTAACACAAGTTAACGTTCCTAAAGGAATCTCAATGGTTACATTTTTCAAGTTATTTCCGGTTGCCCCTTCTAATTTGATGGACTTACCGTTGCCTTTTCTTCGTTCTTGAGGCACGGGAATTTCTAATTCTCCATTCAAATACTTTGCCGTTAGGGTATGTTCTTTCAGCAATTCTTGCGGTGTTCCGGTACTGATGATTTGCCCTCCTCTTTTTCCTGCATAAGGACCGATATCAATCACGTAATCTGCTCGTTCTATCATATCCTTATCGTGCTCTACCACCAAGACAGAATTTCCAATATCACGCAATGACTCGAGTGATTTAATCAAGCGCTCATTGTCTCGTTGATGCAACCCAATACTTGGCTCATCCAATATATAGAGTACACCCACTAATTGAGAACCGATTTGCGTAGCCAAACGAATGCGTTGAGCTTCACCACCTGATAAGGTTCTTGAACTTCGGTTTAGCGATAAATACGTCAAGCCTACATCTTTCAAAAACGATAATCGCGTGTTGATTTCTTTGAGAATTTCTTCGGCTATACTCCTTTGTTTATCTGAAAGCTTATCTGCTATATCAGCGAACCAAGCAATTAAATGCTCAATATCCATCTGAATTAGTTCTCCAATATTTTTATCTGCAATTCTAAAGTACAACGCTTCCTTTTTCAGGCGTGTGCCACTACACGATGGACAATCAATTTCGTCCATATATTCTTTAGCCCAGCGCTTAATCGAAGCCGTTTCACTTTCTTCAAATTGATTTTTAATAAAGTTGTTTATCCCTTCAAAATCAATCTTGTAGTTTTTAGAAATTCCGGCCACTTTGTGTTCAACCGTGAAGCTATCTTGCCCACCGTTGAGAATAACCGCCATGGCTTCTGCGGGAATGTCTTTAATCGCATCTGCTAATTTGAAGTTATAACGCTGTGCAATCGTTTCTAACTGCTTGAAAATCCAAGTATTTTTCTCTGGTCCAAGTGGTGCTAATCCACCTTTTTTAATAGAAATAGAAGCGTCTGGAATAATTTTGTGGTAATTGATCTCGTGCACCGTTCCCAACCCATTACACGCTTCACAGGCGCCTTTAGGCGAGTTGAACGAAAAGTTATTGGGTTCGGGTTTTGCATATGAAATTCCCGAAGTTGGACACATCAAATGGCGACTAAAAAAGCGCACCGCTTGGGTTTCTTGATCCAAAATAACAATCGTATCATCCCCGTGGTACATTGCCGTTTGAATACTCTCTGCCAAACGCTGTACTATTTCTTCTTTCTCATCCACAGCCAAGCGATCGATCACAATTTCAATATCGTGTGTTTTGTAACGATCGGCTTTCATGCCATATTCTAAATCCTTGATTTCACCATCCAAGCGCACTTTCAGGAATCCTTGTTTGGCAATTTGCTCAAACAATTCACGATAGTGTCCTTTTCTCGAACGCACTACAGGAGCGAGAATATTGATTTTTTTGCCCTTAAAATCTTGGAGGATCAACTCTTGGATTTGACTGTCCGTATAGCTGACCATTTTTTCTCCTGTATTATAACTATACGCTTCTCCTGCTCTTGCATAAAGCAAACGCAAAAAATCATAAATCTCCGTAATGGTTCCTACTGTAGATCTTGGACTGCGATTGGTTGTTTTTTGTTCAATGGCAATTACGGGAGATAATCCGTCAATTTTATCTACATCGGGTCGTTCTAAACCACCTAAAAATTGTCTTGCATAGGCGGAAAACGTCTCAATATAGCGACGTTGACCTTCTGCATATATTGTATCGAAAGCCAAGGATGATTTACCAGAACCCGACAATCCTGTAATAACAACGAGCTTCTCTCGTGGAATACGGATATCAATATTTTTTAGATTGTGAACTCTAGCTCCTAAAACTTCAATAAAATCTTCTACTTTAGACATAATTTTGTGCAAAAAAACAAAGATACATATTAATCTCATTTTATGTAATCTGCGGTTCTATTGTTTTGATGTGATTTAGCATTATTTAACAGCTTTATTCTTCTTGTTTTTTAATTCGACTCAATTCACTCTCCTACTTTTAAAAATCGTATTTTTAGCTCACAAAAGAAGATTCTCATGAAAGGAGCCATTTTATATGAATTAGGTCAAGTACCTAAATTTGGAGAGATAGAAGAACCCACAGTACAACAAGAAGACCAACATCTCTTGTCTGTCACAGCCGCTGCAGTAAAAAATTTAGACAAAGCACGTGTAAGTGGTAAACACTACGCTAGCTATGTGAATTTGCCCGCTGTTGTAGGCAACGATGGCGTTGGATATTTAGAAGACGGCACGAAAGTTTACGGGCAAGGGATTACGGGGATGCTTGCGGAAAAGGCGATTATCTCCGGCAATTATACGCCAGTACCCAAGGATTTAGACGATGCTATGGCTGCAGCTTTGCCCAATGCTATTTTAGGTTCAGCCATGCCGCTTATCATTCGCGCGCGATTGCAAGAAGGTCAAAACGTATTGTTCAATGGAGCTACCGGAGTAACAGGACAAGTAGGGGTGCAAATCGCCAAACATTATGGGGCAAAAGAAATTATTGTCACAGGAAGAAACCAAGCGGTATTAGAACATCTAAAAGATTATGGGGCAACACAAACCCTCGTTTTATCTGAAGACGAAGAAGAGCTAACGGCACAAATAAAAGCCATTCACCTCCAAACACCTATTGATGTTGTAATTGATTATTTATGGGGAAAACCTTTTCAAGCCATATTAAATGCTTTCAAAGGCAATGATATCGCTCATTTAGCATCCACCGTTAAAATTGTAACCGCAGGAGATATGGCAGGCAAGGAAATTCTGTTGACTTCCGCTATTCTCCGCAGTACAGATATTCAGTTAATGGGCTCTGGTTTTGGGAGTTTAACCAAAGAAGAACTCATTGTTTTCAACAAAGTTATTTTACCCGAAATGTTCTTATTGGCAGCACAGGGAAAGTTGCACATCCAAACGGAAGTACATCCTTTAGAAACCATTGAAAAAGTGTGGAATAAAACGATTGATCGCGGTACGCGATTAGTAATTACCATTTAATTTTACGCTTTTGCTTTTTGTTTTGACCTTCTTTTTTGGTCAAAACTTGCTACTTTTGCTCGCTAATACAACAACAGAATGAAAACCTTTTTAGAAAATTACTTTCAGCTAAGTAAGCACAATACTTCAATCAAAAAAGAAATGATGGCAGGTGTCATTACTTTCTTAACGATGTCTTATATTTTAGTTGTTAATCCCAACGTTCTTGCCGATGCAGGAATGGATAAACAAGCGGTCTTTATGGCCACAGCCCTTGCTACCGTTTGCGCAACTTTATTGATGGGATTGATGGCTAAATTACCCATTGCACAAGCTCCTGGTATGGGACTGAATAGCTTTTTTGCCTATACTGTAGTTTTGACTATGGGATATAGTTGGGAATTTGCCTTGACAGGTGTATTTCTTGCGGGTCTAATTTTTCTTGTATTGACAATTTTCAATATTAGAGAACTTATTGTCAACAATATACCAAAAGTTTTAAAAGAGGCTATTCCCGTTGGAATTGGGCTTTTCATTACGTTAATCGGATTAAAGAGTGCAGGCATTGTGGTGAGCAATCCCAACACATTAGTAACCTTAGGAGATTTCAGTCAACACAGCGTTTGGATTGCCCTAGCTGGTCTTTTAGTTACTGGGATTTTGTTAATTAAAAATGTAAATGGTTCTATCTTAATCGGAATTATAGTAGCTACTTTATTTGGGGTTGTACTCGGCGATGTACAATTTCCAACCCATTTAATTACCGCACCACCTTCGATGGAACCAACTTTTGGCAAGGCCTTGTCGTTTTTATTTTCGCCAGAAACAGCACATAGTGTCTTTTCTATAGATATGTTGATTGTCGTTTTTACCTTTTTATTTGTCAATCTTTTTGATACGATTGGCACATTAATTGGCGTTGTTTCAAAAACAGGACTAGCAGATAAAGACGGTAATTTTCCACAGATGAAAAAAGCGTTGTTAACCGATGCCATCGGAACTACTTTTGGTGCAGTACTAGGCACTAGTTCTGTCACTTCTTATGTAGAAAGTGCATCTGGAGTAGCCTCTGGTGGGCGAACAGGTCTGACGGCAGTAAGCGTTGCACTAATGTTTGCCTTATCGATATTCTTAGCCCCTCTATTTTTAATTATTCCGGCGGCTGCAACAGCACCAGCGCTAGTTATAGTCGGTTTATTTATGATTAGTGCTGTGGTCAATATTGATTTTTCTGATTTTTCAGAAGCTTTACCCGCCTTCATAACCATTGTTTTTATGCCTTTTACCTACAGCATTGCCGAAGGAATTGTATTTGGTATGTTGAGCTATACACTCTTTAAAATCGGAACCCAAAAACACAAAGACGTGAGTCCAACCCTTTATGTTCTCTCTCTTCTATTCTTAAGCAAAATAGTTTTAGACGCGATATAATAAAATAAGCCCTAAAAAGTATCTATCTTTTTAGGGCTTATTTTATTTACTTTATGCGAAATTATTTTATTTTCTCTTCAACTAACTGTGCTAGATTAGACTTCTTGTCTGTTTCTGAGAGGTTGTCATACACCATTTTCAGTTGTGTAAAATCGTCTTTACTCGTGTAGTATAGGTAATAAAGTGCAGTTAAGGACGTTTGGTGCTGCTCTAAATAATTGGCAATAAAGATATTTTGATCCTCTTGCAATTTCTTATATCCTTGTAGAATTTGCTGCATTTTCTCCTCGTCTTTTTGTTGCATTGCTTCCATATAAACGGTTTGCTGTTGTCCTTGATAAGAAAGCAGATTGTACTTATACAAACTTAGGTTTCGCTCAAACTCACTTAACGTTTCATTATTAGGGGTTCCTTTTAAAGCAAAAGAAGTAAAGTTTTCTTGATCGATGTTTACTTCTGTTTTTCCACTTTCAATAAACAAGGGTATTCTTCCCTTTTGATCGCGAAAAGATAAATAACCTAACGTAGGTTGATCTATTTTACCAACAAATTTAAACCGTTCATCTTTTACTATAATTGAATCCAACTTGATTAATTCTTCTGCATTGGTATCAGCTATTTGACTCAAATAGATCATTTCTCCATCAGGTACATGGGCGAGTATACCCTCTATTTCAAACTGCGTTTTCGAATTACAAGAAGTGAGCACTACTGCTATCCCAAGCAAAAGCCACTGTGTACATATTTTCATAGCATTTATTTTAATTCACCAAATTAACTCTATTTAACTAGAATTACAAAAACAAAAAGGACAAAAGCAACATAATCCACCCTGCTACCAACGCTAAACCTCCTATAGGTGTAATGGGGCCTAGTACTTTTATCTTTTTGCCAAAAGTTGCACTTAATACCAATCCATAGATGCTAAAAGAGAATAAAATCACGCCGAGTATAATTAAATTAGTGGCATAATACGTGTATTCACGTTGAGGTAAAACTCCAATAATCAACAGTAAAAGCGCATGATACATTTGATACCTCACACCTGTTTCATAGCTTTCTAATCGTTCAGTATCCATGTGTTTTTTTAATGCATGCGCACCGAAAGCGCCAAATATAATAGCTAACGCACCGAAAATACTTCCTGCGAAAAGCGCTGTTGTGTTCGTAATATCCATTGTTTTTTAAATTTCTATTGATTAATTCATCGTTAACTGTCCTAAGATTTCCTCAGACATAAAAGGTCCTCCTGGATAACGAGCGGTATAGTCGAGATTTAACCAGATTTGCCCGCGTTCATCCACATGATAATGTACCTCTTTCCCCTTACTTTCCTCTACAAATAGAACCTCTTTAATCAAGAAAATAACTTTTTCTAAATGAGCTTTGTTTTCAATCAACATTTCTGGATACATGTGTTCTTTGGTGTGTATTAAACGAGGAGTACCACCGATAGAGCGAATCAAGGCTGCCATAAGAATAGAATAATCATCACAATCACCCGAAAAGTGAATGAGCGACTCTGAAGCCGTAGCAATATATTCTCTTCCCTTGGGATCATTGACGTAATTCCAACGGGTACGCACTTCTTTAAAAATAGCCAAACACTGAATGATTTGTCTATACTCGCCATAGCCCTGAACCTTAGAGAAATTCTTCGTCGTTGCGAGTAAAGCAAAATTTCGAACCTTGGGGTTATCGTATTCAATCGCCTTTATCACCTTAGACTTATTGGGAAAAGGCAATAATTTAGCGATGATTAAGTCTTGTGGATTTTGCGTACTCGCCATGGCGTAAATCATCACGCGATAATCCTCAAAAATAGATTCTAAATCGTAGTCTTCGTGTGATGTTCCCACAAAGAAAATACCCAGGTACGCCAAGATGCAAATAAACAATATCGTTTTCAGTTTAGATAAAATAAACTGGAAAGCGGCTAATATCACTACGCAAAGCAAAATACGGTCTAAGTGATAGGGCCATTCTGGATCGATTATATTTTGATGCACGATAATAAATACCGGAATCGTTAGGAGTACGTTCAATATAAAAATAATGATATAGTCCCATGGAGAAGGAATTCTCAGGTACTCATACCATTTTTTTTTCTTTTTAATAATTTGTACTTCTGGATTGTTCATCTGTAAGTCAGAAAAAAATTACATTTTAATTTCTTCGTATTGCTTTGGTGTATCGATTAAATTCAAATCGACTAATTGTTGTTGTATTTTGTTGTAATTGACTTTTGATACTTGTTTCTGAGACCAACGCGTCAGCGATAACCACGTATTGATATCCTCAACCTTTTGATGATATCGCTCGGCTAGTGTTCGATCAATACTAGGTATAGATTTAAATTCTGAGGTTGTAGCGTTAATCACCTCCACTAGATGTTCGACTAAGGCTGGGTGTTGTTGCACAAAATCACGACGACCAACTAGGACAAAAGAAGGCCAAGGTGTCGGACATTCACCGATTCTTCTAAATACGTGTTGATCTACTAAAGGCTGTGTCATAAAGCGTTCCCACATAAAGTAATCCGCTTCTTTATTTTGCAACGCTATAACCGCCTTATCCAAAGTATCGACAACGACAAACTCAAGTTCTTCTAGGTTCCAATTCATTTTTTTAGCGTGAACAATAGCCATTAAATGTGATCCCGAACCCAATCGACTAATAGCGATTCGCTTGTGTTGTAAATCTTCAATGGTTTGAAAGGGTGAATCTGCGGCCACGTGAATTCCCCATAACAAAGGAGAAGCTACATATTCTTGTATAATTAACGTAGGATTACCTGCTGCAATGTCTTTGATAATTCCTTCAGATAAAATGATAGCTAAATCTGTTTCTCCTTGGCGTAACATCTGACACATTTTACCTGTTCCTTCGGGAATATCCGTCCATTGTAAATCAATTCCAACAGCATTAAACTCTCCATTTTCTAAGCACAAATGCCAAGGTAAATTAAAGTGTTCCGGTACACCAACCATTCTAACTTCTTTCATTTTTATACGTCCTATACATTTTACTGCTAAGATAGTAAAAAGTACGTCTTAAAGATTGGGAAATTATAGAGAAGAAAAAAAAATCTCTACGCGTTTGGTAGAGATTTTAATGGCTATGATTTCATAGAACCTGTTTGTTTTAGACGGGTGTGAAATTTGAATGCTTCTTCTAAAATATGGGGTGTATGACCACCTAATGCTTTGGCGCGTTCAAAATAATCTCTCAATTCTTGTTTATAGTCTGGATGCACACAATTTTCTATAATTACTTCTGCGCGTTCACGAGGAGATAAACCACGTAAATCAGCTAATCCTTGATCGGTAACTAAAATATCTACATCGTGTTCAGTATGATCCACGTGAGAGACCATAGGTAATACGTGCGAAATCTTATTTTCTTTTGAAGCAGCCTGTGTAACGAAAATGCTCAAATAGGCATTTCGCGCAAAATCTCCTGATCCTCCAATACCATTCATCATTTTACTTCCACTAATATGTGTCGAATTCACGTTGCCATAGATATCAAATTCGATAGCCGTATTAATCGCAATAATCCCCAATCTTCTGATCACTTCGGGAGCATTGCTAATATTTTGTGGGCGCAACACCAATTTATCTTTATACTGATCAAAGTTGTTAATTATTTTTTCATAACAAGCTTCTGTCACTGTAATGGATGAACCTGAAGCAAACGTCATTTTTCCAGAATCAATCAAGTCGAACGTACTATCTTGTAACACTTCCGAATACATGGTTAAATCTTTAAATGGCCCATCAATAAATCCAGTTAAAACCGCATTAGCGACCTTTCCAATTCCCGCTTGTAAAGGCAACAGAGCTTCTGTCAGGTTACCTTTTTTCACCTCAGCTTCAAAGAAATTCAACAAATGCGTTGATATTGCTGTGGTTTTCACGTCTGGTTCTGGTAAAACAGCAGGAGTATCTTCTATACTTGAAAAAACAACTGCTACTACGCGATCTGGATCTAAACGAATAAAAGACTCTCCGATACGATCCTTAACGGTGTGAATCGGAATCATTTCTCTTCGCGGCTGTTTCTTTGGCACAGAATTATCGTGAATGCCCTCTACACTCAAAGGAATAGCGGTATTAACTTCTACAATAATCTTTTTGGCAACACTGGCAAAATAGGCCGAATTCCCAATTGATGTTGTAGGAATAATAAAACCCTCCTCGTTGATATAGGTTGCCTCAATGATTGCAATTTCAACTTGTGGAATATGTTTTTCTTGTAATTGTTCAATCGTTTCGCTTAAGTGTTGGTCGATATATTTAACCTGTCCACTATTAATTGCGTGTCTTAGATCTGAATCTGCCTGGAAGGGCATTCTTCGGATTAAAGCATTGTTTTTTGCCAAGTCGGCATCTGTTGTTTGGCCTAGAGAAGCCCCAGTAATTAAAGTGATAGCCACTTTTTCAGTTGCTGCTCTTTGAGCAAAAGCAGGTAACACTGATTTGCTATCTCCTGCTTTAGTAAAACCACTCGCTCCTACAATAGCTTTATCGTGAATTAATAAGGCTGCAGCTTCTGCAGATAGAATTCGATCTCTATACGGACCGAATTTGATTCTGTCCAAATTAGAATCTTCTGTTGTCATTTCTCAAACGTTTATTTAGCTGCTTAAAAATAGAACTTTTTATTAATATTTGACATGTTTTTAAACACATAGTGCGATTTATACGATTATACATTTCAATTAATATAAAAGATTAATGATCTAATCTATATTTTAAGACTATAAAACGATAATCACAATTTAACCCTTGTATTAGTCCCAAAAGCTAAAAAAAGCGATATCCCTCATTCATTCATCTTTATTTCCACCTTTATTTTTCTTTATAATCTTTAAAAAAACAGCAGAAAAAACAGCATATTCAAAATATTTTTAACATTATTTCCAACTACCCTCCTTCTCTCTCCTTTTGAACTTATGCTCATAAAAAAAAGCAACAAGTTTAAACTTGTTGCTTTTTTTATCTTTTCAAATTTCTGTTTTACACCGAAATTATCTTGTTTATTTTAATAGTTCTTCAACTTTTTGGTATAATTCTTCACCATATAAATTGATCGCTAAGATTTCTCCTTTTTCGTTGATTAAGTAGTTTGCTGGAATTGCTTTCACTCCATATTCAGCGGCAATTTCATCATTCCAAAATTGTAAGTTCGAAACTTGTCCCCAAACTAAACCATCTTTTTCAATTGCTTGTAGCCATTTGTCTTTGTCTTTATCTAAAGAAACTCCAATAATATCTAATCCTTTGTCTTTAAATCCATTGTATAACTTAACTACATTTGGGTTCTCAACACGACAAGGTCCACACCATGAAGCCCAGAAATCAATTAAGACTAATTTTTTTCCTTTTTTGAATTCTTCTAGTGATAATTCTTTATCAGCTGGTGTTTTACTTTTGAAATTTGGAGCGATATCCCCTACTTTTAAACCTGCAGCTTCTTCTGTTAAGCCCATCATTTTAAGCATAGAATCGATTTTCTTTCCAACTTTTGACTCTTTTAATTCAGCAGTAAATTTGTCAAACTCTTTTACAAAATCAGTCTCTCCATCTTGAGAAGACATCATTTGTTGAGAAAGCAACAACAATCCAAAAATATTATTTGCATTCTCTTGTTGGTGTTTTTTATACACTGCATTGATACTTTCAATATAGCCTGTATATTCATTTTGAAGCGTCTCAAGTTTAGCGCGATCAGCTTCATCCGTAGACTGGCTCAATTGCATTAAAGTCATTTGATTTTCGTCAATAAACGCTCGTAATTTTGTAACCGTTGGCTTTACTTCATCTTGTAATTTTTGAAGCTTTTGGTTGTTTTCACTTCCTCCTAATACCGTTTCCGTTGGTTCGTCTTTGGCAATTGAGATTGTAATATGACCTGGTTCTCCAATGAAGAACACATTGTTTTGCATTTCTCCACCTAACACCATATACGCTTCTTCAAATTCCGTAAATGGATTTTCAAAAACCAATTTATTATCTTTTACTGTTCCAGTATAAACAACGGTTGGAGAAGGATTACCTAATTCTGAAGTCATGATTTCTACTTTTGTATCATCAGCTACATCTTTCGTAGTAATCTCTATTGTATTATTTTGCTTACATGAAAACATCATTAAGGCTAGCAAAACAACTGCGAATTTTTTCATATGAATGATTTATAATTTTACGTCCTCGTAAAAGTATTAATAAAATCAAGATATCAAAAAGAAGTGGCGTTAATAAATTAGTTAATATTCTCCATGAATCAAGAATAGTTGAATATTCGTAGTTTTTTTCAATAAAAACTTAAATCCCTTAACTTAGCCAAAGTTTAAAATCGTTAACTTTCTCTCTACTAACGATTAATTCTTCCTCAAAATCAACCTGTAAACTCAATATTAATCGGGAATTGCTATAAGCCACAATCTCTTTAATAGCATCTACAGCCACGATGTGTTTGCGGCTAATGCGAAAAAATTGTTCTGCTTCTATTGTTTTTTCGATTTCATCTAGTGATTGATCGAGGATATAATCTCTGCCTTCTTTGGTTTTGAGGTACGTGATTTTGTTGGTACTATAAAAACAAGCCACTTCACAAATAGGAACAATCTTCAACTGTGTTCCTATTTTAATTAAAAAGCGCTCTTTGTTTTCTTTGGGTGCAGCAGATAAAAAAGATTTGAACAAGTTCAATTGCTCAGTAAAAGCAAAGAAAGAAGCGCGTTGCTCATTAAACTTGTCAATTGCTCCTTTTAAATCGGCATCACTAATAGGTTTTAGCAAATAATCAATACTATTTAATTTAAAAGCGCGCAAGGCGTAAGCATCATACGCTGTGGTAAAAACAATAGCACTTTTGACTATCACTTGATCAAAAATCTCAAACGATAATCCATCAGACAATTGGATGTCTAAGAAGATTAAATCTGGTTCTTCATTTTCTTGAAACCACTGTACCGCTTCTTCTACACTTGTTAATTTATCAAGAACTTGGTAGCCCAATTTTTCAATTTTGCGTTCAAGCAAGCGTGCTGCTGGTTTTTCATCCTCAATAATGATAATTCGAAGTGGTTTCATCTTTTAGTTTCAATTGATATTCGTACGTATTCTTTAGGCGCTTAAACTCTTTGCGTTCCAAGTAATCTTGCCAATGGCTCAAATAGGGTATTTGCTCTGCATAGTAAAAGATAAATTGTATTACAATTAGCAGCAACCAACACAAAGGTAATTCATAAAACGGACGTTCCGAACTTTTATATAAAGGCGTATGAACTCCTATTAGTACATCGGCAAACCCCACGAGTTGTTGGTAAAGCATGACACCTGTGAATAGCAACCACACAGCAACTTGAATAAAAAGCCTTTTCAGATAGTTCCTTCTTTGTTGCTTATAACGCCCATATTTTTGTTCTACTTCTGTGCTATAGAAATCCATTATTTTCTTTATTTCCAATTCGTACTACGTTTATTCTGCTGCTCCATGTATTCGCGGATTTTGCGATCTTCCCAGTCTTTTCCCAAGAAAAAGTGATAGTTATACGTCTTCATCCAATCAGCTACCAGTCCAATTCCCCACGAGAATACAAAAATTAAGCTCCACATAAACCTTGTATCAGTCATTAAATTCAAGACGATTAAAAAGGTATTCACCATAATATACATCGTGAGATGGGCATAAAACTTCTTTATTTTCTCTACATTTTTCTTTGCTTGAATCAAGATTTCTTGTTCATTTTCTTGTACGTCAATTATTCTCATCGGTTCAATAATTTTAGTTAATATAGGAATTCGTATGGTAAATGTTGTTTCTGTTTGTTCTACTTTAATCGGTTTCTTTGTGAGTAAGCCGTAGCGATCTGCAATATTTGTCAATCCAATTCCCTTTCGATCTTCATTGACTTGACGCAGGTTTAGGTTATTTTCCACAACCAAGTAACCACTTTCTTGTTTGATTACAATGTGAAGCGGTTTGGTAGAAGTTGCTTTGTTGTGTTTAATCACATTTTCCAGCAATAACTGCAAAGACAAAGGAACAACCTTAGCCCCTTCTTGTTTGATATCTTGATCAATTTCAAAGGTCAAACTTTCTTCAAAGCGCATTTGCAGCAATTCAATATACGTTTTCGCAAAATCCAACTCTTCCTCTAAGGGCACGAGTTCTTTGTTTTTTTGATCTAAAATATAGCGATAGGTTTTGGACAATCCACTGGTGAATTCTTGTGCTTTTTCAGGATTTTCTTCAATTAGGGCATTGAGTACATTCAAGCTATTAAACAAAAAGTGAGGATCCAATTGATTTTTCAAACTTTCAAATTGAGCCGAGACACTTCCTGTGATTACCTTTTGCTCGTTAATACTCATTCTCTTGTCTAGAGAAGTAAAGTAAGTATAATAGTAAATATACACGAGAATACTAAAGAAAAAAGCCGTACTGAAAATAGCGCTAAAACTACTGGAATCCATGAAATAATAGAAGGTTCTATTACCTATAAAGTGTACATCAAAAATCTTTAAAGCTAGGCATACCATCCAAATAAATCCGAAATTGATAGCCGTGACAATTGCTGTGACTTTGTGAACGCTGTTTTCCTTTCCATCCAATGACTTTGCAAACTTCTGCCAAAAATTTTCTTTCCAATATTGGTTCACCAAAACAATAACCCCTACAAAAGAGACGAGATAACCCAAAAACAAGGATAAATCCATAAAATGCAGCTTGAGCACTTTCGTAAAAAGGATGAATACTATAAAGGCTAAAAGAATGATTTTAAAATAATTATTTTTCATGCTGTTTACGATCCGCTTTGTTTTTCTTTGATGGAATTTCCACTTCTTCTTTTTCCGTTGACCTTACTTTGCTCGTTTCATCTTGGCTATAAGAAGGACTCACAGACCAAATAGTTCCCATTTGAAGGGCAAATTGCGTCAACATTACAATAATCAAAAATATAAATTTCATAGGTATGTTGGTTGGTTTACTATGCAAAGATTAATCGATTAAAAAGAAGATAAAAATAAGAGTGGATGAACTGTACTATTAATAGGATGAACCGTAAAATGCAGTAAAGTTTTGATTTCCAACCAAGAGAAACTACTGCTCCAACTGTTAATAAAAAGACCTGATTTATACCTAAAGACTTAATAATAATTATAAATTTGCATTTCTAATCGGTTAAAAAAATTATGGTTTATAAATTCAGAGTTATCCTTGATACTGAGGAAGATATTTTTCGCGATATCGCTATTTTAGAAGACGATACTTTAGAGGATTTACACAATGCTATTATAAATGCTTTCGGCTTTGACGGCATGGAAGCTGCTTCATTTTATGCTTGTGATGATAGCTGGGCTCAACAAGAAGAAGAGATTTCTCTTTTTGATATGAGCGATGATCAAGAGACAGGAAAAACAATGGGATCAACACCTATTAACACTGTTTTAGATCAAGATCAAACCAAAATCATTTACGTGTATGATTTTCTTAATATGTGGACTTTCTTTGTTGAATTAGCTGCCGTTGAAGAAGAAGAACCTGGTGCTTTATATCCGGAGTTGTTGTTCTCTCATGGAATTTTACCAGATTATATCCCAACCAAATCATTCGCAGCTGATCCTGTATCCAATGACGATATTTTTGGTGATTTTGACGATGATTACGACGAGGAAGATTACGATATGTTTGAAGGCGATGATAGCTTTACAGACTATGGAGAGGATAATTGGAATTAATTTTTTTCACATATAAAATAACAGATCTATAAACGATCTACTACATATTTAATCTTATGATCAACCTTTTTAATGCACACGTAGAAACTTTATCTATCCACAGAGTTGGAAATAAAAGTAGAAACGAAGCCATCTTTTTATCAGATGAACCTTATAGCTTAAACGACGAAATTGCTCCTTTATTAAAAGAGTATTTCTTCAAACCTTTCCGTGAGAAAGAAGAAAGTTATTTCCAATTTGTTCATGATGTTGATTTAGAATTCAACGATATGTTTAACTATGCAGCAGATTTATTTAACGCTCCTTCTTCTGAAAAAGCGCATGAGATCTCTCAAAAAATAACCAAACACTTATTTGAACAATCCAATCATCCACACATCAAAAATGGAGAGGTTTACGTTACTTATCTAACGAATACTTCGATTGACAACAATGTGGTAGACGCGATTGGAATTTTTAAAAGTGAGATTAAATCTGATTTCTTGCAATTCCAAGAAAACGGTTCAAACTTAGAGATGATTTTACAACAAGGGATTAACTTAAACAAGTTAGATAAAGGTTGTATTATCTTCAATTACAAGAAAGAAGAAGGATATAAAATCCTAACTATTGATAGCAACCGTTATGATGCTCGCTATTGGTTGGAGCACTTTTTAAGTGTAGATATCTTCCAAGATGAAGCTTTCATGACGAAAAAATACTTAAAATTCTGTCAAGATTTTGCAAAAGATGTTGTTTTACCAGCAGAAGATAAAAAAGAAGAAGTGATGTTCATGAATCGCTCTGTTAACTATTTTGCTAAGAACGATGAATTTGAAGAAACGAATTTCTTAAACGAAGTAATTGACAATCCAGATTTAATTTCTGAGTTTAAAAATTACAAAGTAGACAAGGGAGAAAAATACAGCATTGAAGATACAACATCCTTCCCTATTGCAAATAATGCAGTTTCTGATGCGCGTAAAAAGATTAAAAACGTCATTAATTTAGATACGAATATTCAGATTAAACTTGACTTCATCAACCCTGAAAGTGCAGATAAGTTTGTAGAAAAAGGATGGGATGAGGAAAAACAAATGTACTATTACCTGGTATATTTCAACAAAGAACAAAAATCCTAATACATACAAAAAAAACCGAGCCTTATTTTTGGACTCGGTTTTTTTATGTTTTTATTTCACTACAATCTTCTCTGAGATTTTTCGTTCTTTGCTCTTGTAAACGACGATGTAATTTCCTCTACTCAATTGAGAAACAGTTAATTTATTTTCTCCTTTTTCCACCGCGTAGTCTTGTGTTACTTTTTGTCCTGCCATATTGTAGAACGCAACTACTCCGTTGTCCTCTTTTATCAACACTGTCAATTCACCCTTTGTAATTGGGTTTGGATAGAAGCTAAACACTTCTTCGGTCAACTCAAAGTCTTCTACTCCCATATTTGGGCGAGATTCACCAAAACCTACAGCGTACCAAGCGTCATAAACGGCGAAATACTCTTGTGATTCTGCTCCATACAAAGATAAGGCAGCCGTTAAAGCTCCTTCTACAGCATCAATATATTGAGAATTACTCCCCAACTGTGTCAGTAAAGTCAGGTAAGCAATTTGCTCCGCTTTTTGCATCCCAATTTTCGATACAGTATACTCATTTCCTAAATCGTTCACACCGCTTCCTCCCTCACACAATAAATAATACCAATAATTAATAACACCACTGTTAAAATGTACCCCTCCATTATCCCATTGAACTTCCGGATCGATCCAATATTCCCCTTGATAGGTATTCGGTTGTTTGCTTGTATTCTCACTTTCTTTTGGATCGCGCATACTTCTCATGTAGTGAATCGGATTATTTTTTACCACACCCGTTCCAATAAACCAATCCGCATCCTTTACTGCATAATGCTCTATTGACGTTCCGAAAATATCGGCAAATCCCTCATTTAAAGCACCCGACTCCCCTTGGTATGTCAGTCCTCCACGCCCATTATTACCAATTACTAAATGCGTAAATTCATGACCGACAATATCAATTCCCGTTAATGGATTATACTCCTCTGCTCCTCTACCAAAAACAACTACATTATAAGGAGGTGGTATAGCTACAGCATTATTAGGAAAACCCGATCGATCTCCATCCATCACAAGGGGATTATAAAAAGCTCGAATACTTCCGCCAAACTCATCATAACTCAACCTGTCGTGTACTTCTTTATAGTAATCATAAGTTCTCGCCAATCCCCAATGCACATCATTTGCAGGATTTTTCGGAAAAATAGGCGCTGAATGATTAAAGGCATAGCCCAACCCGCGATAAATCTCCCAGGCGTTTGTTGGAATAGTTCCGTCTAAAGTTCTCAAATCTCGATCTTCATCAATCATATGATAGCGACCGTTTTCTACTTTGAGTTCCAAAGGCAAATTAGCGCGATAGAACCCGTCTCCACTTCCCAAAACACTTGTATGCGCTAAGAGCGAAAATTCTTGAACGATATCTCCTTTTTCCACTCCAACAAAAACGTTCTTGCTCAATATTCGAGAAGATGAAAAATCGTCCACACGCACCTTATGCGCCAGTACGAAAACTCCGCCATGCGTTGTTGATTTTACAAAAACCGTTTCTACAGGATACTCCTTTCTTTTGCTTTCTTCTACATCACTCGCTTGAAAAGCAAGACTAATTGCTTTCTCTTTCGAAATAGCACCTTTCGCATTGATATGCTCTTTTAGGCTATAGAAACTTTTTTTATTTTCAATATTGATAATGGTTCCATTAACAGCCGTTACACGTCCATGCTTATCACTATGTACAATAAACATTTGCCCTTCTACAGCATATTGTCCGACATAATGTTGATAGGTATTGTGTATTTTTCCAAAAACATCCGTATAAGAGTGAATCAATTGAAACGCATTTGTTTCATTTAATCCAAAAAAAGCTGTCGCTTTTGCTAGAAATTCTCGTTCTGAAAGGTTTGTTTTTTGATCCATTCGAATAACAAATGAACCGTAACTATTTAAAGGTTGATAAATTGGTAGTGCTGTGGTTTGAAACTCTTCTAATTCTAGTGGTTGTTTAGCTCGATCAACGGTATCGGCATATCCTGCCCATTGAAATAATCCAAGTACAACATAAAGAGAAAACCTACTTAAGTATTTTTTATTCATAGCTTAAACTTTATCATTTACGATTAAAGTCTAAATATAGGTAAAAACAAACTATCGTCTTAACAAAAAAATTAACATAACAATTTAACTTATCAAAATAGTGTTCAGCAGCTATAAAACTGAACTATTTCGTCGATCAATAAAAAGGCATAAAAAAACCGAGATATACTATCTCGGTTCTTCAATTTTATCTCACTACTATTTTTTCTGAAATTTTTCTTTCCTTGCTTTCGTACACCACAATATAGTTTCCTGTATTCAACTGTGGGATACTCAATTTATTTTCTCCTTTTTCTACAGCGAAATCTCGGGTTACTTTTTGCCCTGCCATATTGTAGAACGTAACGACACCTTTATCATCTTTCGTTAACACCGTTAATTCACCGTTGGTAACTGGGTTTGGATAGAGGCTAAACACATCTTCTTCCAATTCAAAATCCTCTACTCCCATATTAGGGCGGCGTTCGCCAAAACCAACCGCATACCAAGCATCGTAAACTGTAAAATACTCTTCTGATTCTGCTCCATAGATATCTGCGGCAATTAATTTACTTGCTTCAACTACATCAATATACTGAGCATTACTAGATAAACCTCCCATTAATGATGCATAGGCAATTTTCTCTGCTTTTTTGATTCCAACACCAGATACGACGTAGTCATTTCCAAGATCGTTCACTCCAGCTCCTCCTTCACTTACCAAATAATACCAATAGTTAATTACCCCACTATTGGTATGAACTCCACCATTATCTCCAGCCCATTGACTTGTGTTAGCCCAATGTTCTCCTTTGTACGTATTGGGTTGTTTTCCACCTTGACGATTATTTTTAGGATTCTGCATATCTCTCATAAAAGGCATAAAACTCCCCTTTACAACGCCATTGCCGATTAACCAATCCGGATCATTTACAGCATAATGTTCTACAGAAGCTCCAAAGATATCCGCAAACCCTTCATTTAGAGCTCCTGATTCTCCTTGATAGTCTAATCCTCCGTTGCCATTATTATCAACAACTAAATGCGTAAATTCATGAGCGGAGACATCTAAGTTAACCAAGGGGTTGAAAAAACTTCCTCCTCTACCAAACACTAAATAGCTCATTCGCCCTACAGGCATTGCATACGCATTCTCTGGAAGACCAGAATTTACGTCATTATCTAAAAATTTTGGATCGTAATAGGCTTTAATAGCTGCCCCATTTCCATCGTAACTTAGGCGATTGTGAATTTCTTTGTAATAATCATATGTACTTGCCAATCCCCAATGCACCTCATTGGCTGCATATTTAGGAAAGTTAGTCGTTGCATTTTCAACTACGGGACCTCTTCCATAAGGAAAATCACGTTCATTTCTCATTGTTCTTGCGTCATACGTAGTGATTCCTCTTTCATTGTCAATTAACTGATATTTACCATTAACTTCAGTTAATCCTAAAGGTAAATTTGAACGGTAATATCCATCTCCTACTCCAGGTATATTTGCATGTGCAATTAAAGAAATTTCATTAATTACTTCTCCATTTTCAACGCTCACAAAAACGTTTTTACTCATCACTCTTTTCGAAGATATCTCATCTACTCTAACTTTATAAGATAAAACAAACAAACCTTCTTCCTTTGCAGATAGCGCAAATACTGTTTCAATAGGATAGTTTTCTACTGTATCAGGATCAGTTGTAATTTGATTGGCTTTATAGGCAATACTCACTGCTTGTGTACTTGAAATAGCCGGTTTTCTATTTACATTAGCTCTTAAGCTATAAACGCTCTTTTTATTTTCTATGTTTACAATAGTACCATTTACTGCTGTTACCTTTCCATTCTTATTGTGTACAATAAACATCTGTCCTTGAACGGGGTAGTTTCCAACGTAGTGTTGATACGTATTGTGTACGATGCCATAAGCATCCGTATAACTATTGCGCAATGCAAAAGTATTTGTTTCATGAAGCCCAAAAAACTCATTCGCTTTTGCTAAAAATTCTGACTCGGTTAACTTGCTTTTTTGATCCATTCGCATAATAAACGAACCAAAACTATTTAAAGGCTTATAAGTGGGTAAATCAGTAGCATAGATCTCTACTGCTGCTCCTAAATTGGTTTCAGTAGCGCCAGCATATCCATTTCCTATAAAAAGAAATGAAGCTAATGTTACATACAAAAATGGGGTGTTTACGTATTTATTTTTCATGGGCGATATGGATTATTTAGATTGGGTTTAAATTATTTCGAAATATACCAAAAATAACCTAATAATTATTTAACAAAAACAGTATACAAAAATATTTAACACTCATTAGATTCAATAATTTACATTTGAGAAATATATCTCATACCGATATAAAGTTTTAAAACTTATAAATCGCAAAATAAGAATTACAAAACCCTCAAAAAAAACTTTTTTTAACATCTTATTTTACTGTAAAATTTCAAAAATCGATTTTATCTCCCTATTATTACACTGTTATCCCTAAAATAATTTGTCCGTTGAAAGTAATCCGTTACAATTCAGACCATCAAGACGAGTGGAATGGCTTCTTAGCACATGCGAATAATTCAAGTTTTTTGTTTCATCGCAATTTTGTGGATTATCACCGTGATCGCTTTGCTGATCATTCGCTTTTATTCTATGAAAACGACTGCTTAGTTGCCTTATTTCCAGCCCATGAAAAGGATAATACGCTGTGTAGTCACCTGGGGTTAAGCTATGGCGGAATGATTCATTCTGCTTCACTGACAACAGCTACCTTTTTATCACTGCTAGAAATCCTTGCGCAACATTGTAAACAACATCAGATTGAGCGCATTGTTCTCAACGATATTCCTCATATTTATCAACACACCCAAAGTTGTCTAGTTCCCTATGTGGCCAATATCTTACAAGCAGTTCAACAGGTGCAACTCCTCTCCACGCTTGATTTAACAACCCCGGTTGCCTTAAACAGTAACCGCAGGCGCATGATTCAAAAGGGCCTAAAAAACGGATATCGCATTCAAGAAGCGCCTACACCTATTTCATTTTGGCAAGAAATACTAATCCCCCGACTACAACAGCGCTATCAAACCAATCCAGTACATACTGTTGAGGAAATAGAAAAGTTAATGCACGCTTTTCCAAAATCAATAAAACAAATGAACGTATACAATGCCGAAGGCGTACTTGTTGGTGGAACAACTCTTTTTATTCATCCTCATGTTGTTCATCTACAATATATTGCAGGAAGAGAAGAAGACAACAACAAAGGAGCTTTAGATTTCTTAATTTACACTTTGATCCAACAGTATCGAGATCAAGTTCGCTATTTTGACTTTGGCAGTAGTCATTTAAGCCCTAAGCAGCTAAACAAAGGATTGTTATATTGGAAAGAGAGTTTTGGTGCTAGAAGTGTACCTCAATACTGTTATACGTTCAA
This sequence comes from Myroides fluvii, assembly GCF_009792295.1. Classification (NCBI taxonomy): domain Bacteria; kingdom Pseudomonadati; phylum Bacteroidota; class Flavobacteriia; order Flavobacteriales; family Flavobacteriaceae; genus Myroides; species Myroides fluvii. Next base: position 274,839 of record NZ_CP039934.1, read on the forward strand.
TGTAGAAAACCTCCTACAAGCACAACATATAATCGATAGATAATTCTTATTTTTGTCTCCCTCGATTTTTGGAGTTAAGCATCATGACACAATCGCTAAAAATACCGTACAATCGCTTAATACAGATAGACAAAACTTCATCTACGCCTGTTTACATGCAAATTGCCAATCAATTTAGCAATGCGATTCAGCGCAATATTATTCCGATTGACACCAAATTACCAGGTAGTCGAAAATTAGCGGAGCTTTTAGCAGTCAATCGCAATACCATCATTGCTGCTTTTGACGAACTCACCACCCAGGGATGGTTAGTGAGCTACCCCAATCAAGGGACTTATGTTCAACAAAAAAAGAATCAAGTTCAAACCAAATCCAACGCTTTTTCAGCTGTTACAGCTTATGATTTTCAGGTGGACAATCGCTTGGATTTACCGAATCATCAGCACAGCTGTACCTATTTCTTTACAGATGGCACTTCTGACATCCGCTTGGGCTTACAAGAAGAATTAGCTGCGATTTTCAGCGCCAATCTCAAGCGAAAACAGCACTTCAAATATTTTGATCCACATAACCCCAAGCAGCAAATTTCCTATGCAAAACAGGTTGTTAATTATTTAAATGTCACGCGAAATATTCAGGCCAAACCCGCTAACCTCCTAATTGCGCAAAGTACCACTACAGCGTTATACCTCTGTGTCAAATTGCTTTTACAAACAGGAGATCACGTGGCCATCGCTGCCTATAGCGACTATAGAAGTAATGCCATTTTACAGCAAACTGGCGCTCATTTACACGCCATTCCGATCAACCAGGAAGGCCTTGATTTACACGCCTTAGAAAGGATATGCCAGCAAACACCTATTCGCTTGTTCTATGTCATGGTCAATCATCAATACCCGACAACTCTGACGTTAGGTATTCAACAACGGATGAAATTACTTCAATTGGCACAACAGTATAATTTTATTCTATTGGAAGACGATTCGAATTTTGATTTTCACTATAACAGCAATCCACCGCTCCCATTGGTAAGCAGTGATGCTACTGGTCGAGTGATTTACTTGAGTTCCATCGGAAAATCCATCGCTTCAGACTTTACTACGGGTGTCATTCTCGCGCCAGAAAATCTAATTAACGAGTTGGAAAAACACAAAGCATTGGTAGAGGAAAACAAAAATCACTTCACCACTCATGCCTTAACAGAACTCATCGAAGAGGGGATTTTATTTCGCCATCAGGTCAAAGTAAACAAGATTTACAAAGAGAGAAGGGATTATTTTTGTCATCTGCTACAGCAATTGTTTGGCGATCAAATTCAATTTACGATTCCCGAAGGCGATTTGGCAATTTGGGTTACCTTCAACACCCCTGTAAACTTAATGCGGGTACGCACCTTATGCCTGCTCCATGATTTGTATATTCCGACTACACTCTTGTATCAAAGCAAAAACCTTACGGGAATACGCCTTGGTTTTGCGCATCTAACTTTGGAAGAAATGGATTGTTGTTTGACTATTTTTCATCAAGCTTGTATGGAGTAACAAATTTTTTCCATATAAAACGACTCAATATATAACTTAGATGGGTGAAAACTAATCCACCTACTCCAATAAATAAAATGGCTAGAAATACTCCCAAAGTAGGCATTGCACATTTGATTTCCATTTCATCGTAATTCGGCATATACAAGGGCATAATTACAAAAAAGTAGACTACAGAAAAAAAAACAAATAACAACCATTTCCATTCTCCCCATCCCTTTTTGTCAAGATAGATATAACCTAAAATTTGTGTTAGTGTAACGAGTAGTATAGGAACTATTAAAGGCATCTGTTTATCATATTAATACTCTAAAGTACAAAAAAAACCGAGCCATTGAATGACTCGGTTTTCCATTATAACTATAAAAACTTTAGGGTTCTTATTTTACTTCTTCGTACTCTACATCTTGAGGACCTTCAGCATCTCCACTTCCTTGGTTTGGTTGAGCTTCTTGTGCACCTCCTTGTTGAGACTCTCCTTGTGCTTTATACATCTCTTCAGAAGCTGCTTTCCAAGCCTCATTGATTTTGTCTAAAGCAGGAGTAATAGTAGCAACGTCTTTTGTTTCGTACGCTTTTTTCAACTCCTCTAAAGCACCTTCAATCGCCGTTTTATTAGCTGCTGATAGCTTATCACCAAACTCGCTTAATTGCTTGTCTGTTTGGAAAATCATAGCATCTGCCTCATTGATTTTATCTACTGATTCTTTTGCTCTTTTATCTGCATCCGCATTGGCTTCCGCTTCTTTTTTCATTCTTTCGATTTCTTCTTCTGTCAATCCTGATGAAGCTTCAATGCGAATATCATGTGATTTTCCAGTTCCTTTATCTGTAGCAGAAACTTTGATAATTCCGTTGGCATCAATATCGAATGTTACTTCAATTTGAGGCACTCCTCTTTGTGCAGGTGGAATACCATCTAAGTGGAAACGACCAATTGTTTTGTTGTCAGTTGCCATCGGTCTTTCTCCTTGTAATACGTGGATTTCAACAGATGGTTGGTTATCCGCCGCAGTAGAGAATACTTGCGATTTCTTTGTTGGGATTGTTGTATTTGCTTCAATTAATTTCGTCAATACTCCACCCATTGTTTCAATTCCTAAAGAAAGTGGTGTAACGTCTAATAACAATACGTCTTTTACATCTCCTGTTAATACCCCACCTTGAATAGCAGCTCCAATTGCAACTACCTCATCTGGATTCACTCCTTTGTGTGGTTTTTTACCGAAGAACTTTTCTACTTCTTCTTGAATTCTTGGGATACGTGTAGATCCTCCTACTAAGATTACCTCATCAATATCTGATTTTGACAATCCAGCATCTTTCAATGCTTTTTCACAAGGAATCATAGAACGACGCACTAAATCATCAGACAATTGCTCAAATTTAGCTTTTGTCAACGTTTGTACTAAGTGTTTCGGTCCTGAAGCCGTAGCTGTGATATACGGTAAGTTAATTTCTGTTTGTGTTGCAGAAGACAACTCAACTTTTGCTTTTTCAGCTGCTTCTTTTAGACGTTGTAATGCCATGGCATCTTTGCGTAAATCTACCCCTTCTGCACTGTTAAACTCTTCTGCTAACCAGTTGATGATTACGTTGTCAAAGTCATCTCCTCCTAAGTGTGTATCTCCATTTGTAGATAATACTTCAAATACTCCATCTCCCAATTCTAAGATTGAAATATCAAATGTACCTCCTCCTAAATCGTATACTACTACTTTTTGATCTTTTCCTGTTTTGTCTAATCCGTATGCTAATGCAGCCGCTGTAGGCTCGTTAATAATACGTCTTACTTTTAATCCTGCAATTTCACCTGCTTCTTTTGTTGCTTGACGTTGTGCGTCATTAAAATAAGCGGGCACTGTAATTACAGCTTCTGTTACTTCTTGTCCTAAGAAATCTTCTGCTGTTTTCTTCATTTTTTGTAAAGTCATTGCAGAAATTTCTTGCGGTGTGTATAAACGTCCGTCAATATCAACGCGAGGGGTATCGTTATCTCCTTTTACTACACTGTAAGGTACAGCTGTAATCTCACTTGGAATTTGGCTGAATTTCTCACCCATAAATCGCTTGATAGACGCTACTGTTTTTGTAGGGTTAGTTACGGCCTGACGTTTTGCAGGGTCACCAACTTTAATTTCTCCTCCTTCCACAAATGCCACAACTGAAGGTGTTGTTCTTTTTCCTTCTGCATTCGTGATTACTACTGGCTCGTTACCTTCCATTACAGAAACACATGAGTTCGTAGTTCCTAAGTCAATACCAATTATTTTACTCATAATATGTTTATCGTTTATCTTTTATACTTAATTTTCCTTATTCGTTTTTTGAGCCTCAGGCTCGCTTACTATTAGTCAATCTTTGTGCCAAGAAGCATCTTTGCCATTTCTGACTTGATTTTTGTAAAAATCACCTTTACAGAATGTCACTTTGTCACTTAACGCGTCATCCGACTTCTATTTCCCTATCCTTTCGTCAGCTTTCCTGACAGCTTTCCCCCTAGTATTCTTATTTTTTATGCCAATAGTCTTAGCTATTATTCAATTTCCCCTTTATTTTCTTCTAATTCTATTGTGTATTCTCAGCGATAAAACTTTAAACAACCTATACGTTAAATCCCTGCTCTGCATTTGCGACTCCACAGTTTTTACTTATCTTCGTAACGATTAAATCATGCAACATTATGGAATGTATATCTGTTTTTGATATGCTCAAGATTGGCGTTGGACCTTCGAGCTCACACACATTAGGTCCTTGGAGAGCCGCAGAGCTTTTCTTGAAAGAACTAAAAGAACGTCAACTATTTAACCAAGTGCAAAGTCTTACCGTAGATTTATTTGGTTCGCTTTCTCTTACTGGCGTTGGACACGCCACAGACTTAGCCGTGATGCTAGGGTTAAGCGGTGCAGATCCAGAATACGTTCCCGTAGAAAATATCGGTTCTATTATAACCGAAATCAATACCTCAAAATCCTTACTTCTAGGGGCTGAATTACCAATTACGTTTGATCCTAAAGTTCATATTGTGTTCAATAGAAACTTTTTGCCTTTTCATGCCAATGGAATGACTTTTACGGTTCAAACGCAATCAGAAGAGACGTATAGCTCTACCTTTTACTCTATTGGAGGTGGATTCGTTGTAAAGGAAGAAAGTGCAGAAAATGTTGAAAACGACGAAATAAAAGCGAGTTTTCCTTACCCAATAGACAAAGCCACAGAACTGATTGCCTATTGTAAAGAGCAAAACAAAAAAGTTTCGGAAATTGTATACGAAAATGAAAAATCACTGCGCACCGAAGAGGAGATCCACCGCGAATTAATGCGCGTATGGAATACCATGTTGGAGTGTATGTACATCGGTTGTCATACAGAAGGGGTTTTACCTGGAGGTCTGAACGTAAGAAGACGTGCGTATGATTCTCACAGTAATTTAAAAAGTGACTTACCGTATTCAAATCCACAAGAATGGTTAGGTACGATTCGCAAAACAAAAGTGTACTTCCGCCAGATCTTAAAATGGGTAAGTTGTTTTGCCTTAGCGGTAAATGAAGTTAATGCTTCTTTGGGGCGTGTAGTTACTGCACCCACCAATGGTAGTGCGGGCGTTATTCCGGCAGTATTGATGTACTATCTCGTAATCGAGAACCACAAAGCAGGAGAAAAAGAAATCAAACAATTTTTAATGGTTGCTGGTGAAATAGGGAGCATCTTCAAAAAAGGAGCCACCATTTCAGCTGCCATGGGCGGTTGCCAGGCAGAGATTGGCGTTTCGAGTGCCATGGCTGCAGGAGCGCTATGTGAATTGATGGGCGGTTGTCCGGAACAAGTGATGATGGCTGCTGAAATTGCCATGGAACACCACTTGGGTCTAACATGTGATCCTATCGGTGGATTGGTACAAATTCCTTGTATCGAACGCAATGCCATGGGAGCCATTAAAGCCATCAATGCCGCTGAACTTGCACTAGACACCGATCCTAAAAATGCAAAAGTGCCTTTGGATAAAGTAGTCAGTACCATGTGGGAAACGGCCAAAGACATGAACAACAAATACAAAGAAACCTCAGAAGGTGGATTGGCTGTAGCCGTGAACTTAGCGGATTGCTAGGTTGGTTGACGGTTGACGGTTAACGGTTAACGGTTAACGGTTAACGGAAAATATTCATAAATAAGATAGACCATCCCTTTGTAGGGGTGGTTTTTTTGCTTTTTTGTGAGGTTGTGGGTTGTTCGTTGTGGGTTGTTCGTTGTGGGTTGTTGTGGGTTGTTCGTTGTTAAAGTTTAGAATTCTCAATTAAAGAGAATGTGTATTATACAGCAAATTGAATCGTAAACCGTTTGCTGTAAACCGTTAACTAATTTTTAGCGACTATGAATTATTATTATTTTACTACTTAACTAGTCTCATAAAAGTGTAAATTTGTTACTATATCCTTATCTATTAATGGATAATATGTTGATTAGACAATTTTCAGAAAAAGCATTTGATTCAGACTTTTCTTGATATTTTAAAAACAAAAACGAAGTACAATAATTCGCTTTATAACTTATGAACACAACAACGCTAAAACAGGTAAACGCTAAACTCAAACAACTTCCAGAAACTCTTTTGGAAGAAGTAGAACGCTATATTGATTTTTTAACGTTTAAACATAAACAGGATACGGAGGGGGTATCACAAGCGCATCAAGATCTTGTTTTAAACCGTGTAAAAGAAGGGGGGAAATCTGTGGATGCTTTTGAGATGTTAGACGAATTAGAGAACGAATAATGCAGGTATACACCATAATTGCTGACCCTAATGTTAAAAGCGATTTGAGAGATGCTAAAGATTATTTGAACACCCAAAGAAAAGGTTGGGGTAAAAAGTTTTTAATACAGTACAGAGAAACCTTGAAAAGCTTACAACAGAATCCACATTTTCAAATTCGCTATAAAGATATCCACTGCCTTCCTTTACCGGATTTTAAATACATGATTCACTTTAAAGTAAATGAAACGAAAAAAGAAATACATGTTTACGCCGTGCTTTCCACACATTTAAACCCAAAAGAAAATTGGCTTTAAAAGAATACAGTTTTTTGTGAAGTTGTGGGTTGTTCGTTGTCAAGTTTAGAATTCTCGATTAAAGAAATTGTGTGCCATGGAGCAAATTGAACCGTGAACCGTTTGCGGTAAACCGTTAACTAATGACACTATACCACCATTTATTTTTTTTCCATTTAACATTCAATTTATCTAAAACTTGTTCTTCTAAGTCTTTCTTAACTTGTTTATTTTCTTTTACATCTAAATCTCTTAAAACAAAATAACTTCGTGCATTAATTGTCCTGTTATTTAAAAATCGAGGTCCATCTCCAACTGATATCAATCCTAAAGTGGTCGTAAACTCATCTATACTTTTAACGTAACACAATAAGACAGTTTTCCTATCTTCTAATAAAAAATACACATAATACACATTGCCTTTTGTCTCATCACTTAATCCTCCAAATGATGTACTATCTACTGGTACTTGTAATGAAACCTTTTCTTGTTTCAAGTTTTGTATTTTACTTATAACCTTATCTTCCGAAACATTTAAAACATACTGCTCTGCATAGGGATGACTTCCCACCATAGACAAGGAGTACAAAAAATTAACAAACAAAATAACAAGTAAGAAACTAATCAATATTTTTAAAAATCGAACTAAATAAAACAATAAATTTGAAGATAACTATTTTACTAATACTCCTATATTTCACTTGTATATTAGGTTTAAAAAATTTAAAACAAGAGTTTACCTAGTAGTATTCCGTTTAAAAAAGTTTAATTTCCTTTGCGTATAGTACGCTTCTATTGTACGTCTAAAAAACAACTACATTAATCCAATGTACTCAGATAAAACTTTTACCAAAGCTTTTTTTAAATCACTCCCATCTACGCGAATCATCGCTCTTTCTCTAGTTGGAAAAGACACAAAAACGGTATAGGCATCCTCATCTCTTTCTCCATCAAATTTAATAACAACTACATCTCCCCTCAATTTAATCCTTTCACAACAAGTGATTAATTCTTCAAAAGAAATTGCTGGTTTTTCTATAATAGCCTTAATAAAATTCATATCGTATCTAGTAAATATTTTTCACAATTTGTGATGCTCCCGAGGCTTAGCCAAATTTAACGAAGTTAAATCTCCCTGATTGGGATTAAAGATTGTAAAAGCTAAACCTATTTAAGTGAGACATCGTTTCTAGTATAGCCTTAATACCTACACTTAGATCTAAAACAGGGTTATTACCTCCAGAAACAGTTCCTATTTTCCCTCCTAGCCGGTTACCCCTTCACTGTTCATCCATTGTCTATTTTTACCATGCGTGTACTGTTTACTTGATGACTACAAATTTTTGCGATTATGCGTCCTAGCTACCTTCACTTCTATTCTCCTTGCAATACTAAAAAAACAAAAACAACTGTACAATACTCCCTTGCGTATTCTTCCATTTTTGGGATAAAAAAGGGGTGTATTTCCTTTTTTATCCAGCAAAATAAAACATAAAATAATCAAAATACTAACAAAAGTAAATTTACAGTTCCTTTTGGGTTTGTTCGGTGTTTGCTTTGTGTTTGCTTGGTTTTAGGGCCTTTTACCGAACAAACCCAAAACGAAGGAAAAGCAAACCTATAAGGAAGATTTAATGGATCATAAAAAGATTCTCAATAACCACAAGGGTTTACAGGGGGGGTAGTGATGGATTGAGCAACATAATACTCACTCTTTTGGAAAAGAAATAAAAAGTTCTACACTAAATCCCACTAGTACTACTAATGATCCAAGTAGTGAGTTCTCTGTGAACGTTGAAAAAAGTGAGGGAGGGATGCTTTTTTGTATTTTTTATTTTTCACCCAACATGTCACCCCGACGAAGGAGGGGTCGCATCCAGCGCTCTCATCATACTGTAAATCGTGAACAGTGATCGGAAAATGTATCGTGATGAGATTGTCTTCTTATCTCACTGAGTTAATATTTATTTTAGTGTTCGATGAATATATCTCACCTATTTTATATTTTTTTTGGTATTCGATGAATCTTCACTACGTTACGATTTTCACTACGTTACGATTTTCGCTACGCTCCGATTTTCACTACGTTACGATTTTCGCTACGATTTATTCTTCGTCGAAATGACATGACGGCGTTAAGTGACGAGTGTTTAGGAATTCTCTATAAAAAATAAAACGTTCAACTAACGGGGTTCTTTTTTATAATTTCTGTACGGATTACATTCAGGGCTTTAGCCGAAGAGCTTGAAGTTAAATCCGCGCGATCAAGATTACTTTTCATCTAAAAGATCTGGAAAAGGAGGTCCATCACTATAAATGAAATTAACGAATATAGGTTTCTTCTCTTTACACGCTTCTAGCAATTCAATTAATCTATTCAATAATAATATAGCTTGATTGTCAAAAAAGGAAAATTCCGTAATAATACCGTTTTCCTCCAAAGTGATAAAAAATTCTACATAATCTCGGAAACCTGAATTATCATTCACTCCATCAACTTCATTTTTTATGTGTTTAATGACAGTAAAAATCTCTTTCGCTCTTTCTTTCGTGATTCTAATTTTATTAAACTCTCTTGTATCCCTAGTTCTATTAATATCCTTATACAATAACATGGTAGGGTCTGAATCAATATAATAAGTAAATATTGTATCTCTAACTTCATAACTAAAATCAATACTCCAATCTTGAGCAAGTGAAGCATTGTTTTTTATTAAAATAAATAGAATCAATAATATTTTTTTCATAACATTTTTCAATTACTTATTTGACGTCCTACTAGTAGTTCTTTTTTTATTATATCATCACTCTTTTGAATTCCCTTTTTCTGATAATAACTTTTCATAGAATCAAAAAAAGTTTTTAATAGGTAATTATCTCTTTCATCTTGAAAATGTTGCTTTAAATTTGCTCTTTGAGGATAATATCCTTTTTTATCATCTCTCGTTTTATAATAATCATCCACGTACTTAATTAAATCTTTATCTAAATTACTTAAATCTAACTTACCATTATTAATAAAATCCTTTCCATCTAAACGTACATGAATAAAACTTTCATGTGCAATATCTTCTAGATACCTTTCCGTCAAGCCTCCATTTTTAGACAGGAATACTGTACTGACAAACCGTCCATTTTCCATAACAGACTCTACACCTGCATCTCTAAATCTATTGTCGTTTGCCTTATAAACTAAATCCATTTTTTTATTATGATACTTCCCATTTTCTTTAAAAGTATAACCTCCTATAGTTTGACCTTTTTTAGCATAATCTGCTAAAAATTTACGTCCTTCATCCGATCCAGCAAAAAATTCAAAAGCATCCACTAAATTTTGATTTACATAATTTCCTTGAGAGTTTTTACTATATATCCAAGAAAAATCTATTTCTTCTCCTTTAGGATCAATAAACATCATAGGATTATTATTAACATAGGTATACAAGGAAATATTTGGATATTTCTCCGCCAACGGGTCCACATTCATCCATCGACCAATAGCCGCATCATAGTTCCTTGCTCCGTAATCATACAAGTTCAATCCCAGCTCCTCTTGATTCTCTTTTCCATTATACTGATACTTATAGTTTTGGGCTATCGTATTATTCTTCTCGTTATACCCTTGATGCGCCAATCCAAAGGGATAATAGTTCGTCTCTTCAATGATCTCACCAACATCTATTTTGTCGTTATAATTCTCATCGGCTCAACTTAAGCGGTATTACCCGAAGTTAAAGATAACTAACTTTTAGATTATACATAGACTTTAGTTAACGAATACGAAAACACATTAACGATAAAGCCTTATTCCATATCATTGATACCTACATTCAAAATTTTAAAACCAAACAAGCGTTTGCTAAATAACGCTCAATCTATTTTATAAAGCAAAACCCGTTAATCTTTCGACTAACGGGTTTTAGTTTTTTATAATTTAGGCGCACGGATTGCAAATCCGCGCGATCGGGTCTATTTATTCTTCCCAAATTGGTTTATATTTTTCTGGATATTTTTGTCTTTTTTCAAAGTAGTACTGCTTTGTTTTTACATCCTCAAGTAATTTATCTTTTACTAGAAAAATTCGTTTTTGCTCTTTACCAAATAGCAATAGAATAAATTCATCTGTACACACTATTATATCAAATTTATGTCCATCCCACGAAAGGATACTATCAGAAGTAACATTCCATTCTCTAATGTCAAATATTAAATCTCCATCACTATATTGTGGAACTTTCTCTCCATTTTCATTTATCCTAATTCTATCATATTTATTATTCTCATAAAACTGATAACGATTTGCCAATGGTCCAGAACTATCAAAAGTATAAGCAATCCAATATTCATTTTCATGATTAACAAAATAATCCTTTAGTTCCCTTTTTGTACAAGATGTAATCATAAAGATAAAACCAAACAAAATGCTTAGTCTAATTCTCCACTTTTTCATATTTAATTTCTACTTTTTGATTATTATAACTTCCTTGAAGACTTAAAGTACCTTTTGCAAAATTTCCTGGTTGTTTAATCACACCTCCAGTACCTAATTCATTAAAAGCATCTATAGCATTCCAAATATCCATATTACTGTAGTCAGAAGATTTATCCATATTCAATAAATAATTACCAAAAGACTTCATTATTCCTACTTTAAAATCATCAGGGCTATTTCTAAACGAATCATCATTCATTTGATACAAATAAACATCAGTATGCGTTTTAAGATTTTTAGTAGTTCTATCATTATTTTCTATTTGATGTTCATTTTCATGTCTCATTACACTCATAAAACTATTAGAATCATCTAATGCAGTTGAAAAACCTCCTTTATTATTTATAAATGCTATGTTATTTGAGCTGCGAGTAAATCCTGGATTACCACTTGAATTTTTATCACTTGGACCAACTCCAAGCTTAAAATTTTCAGACACTCCCATTTGCTTTCTATAATGCATAGCCATTTTCAACACTGCATTACTACTACCTCTTGATGAAGATAGTTGAGAGGGACTAACATATCTATTTGTATCGGCTGCAAAAATTTTCACGGCATTACTTCCATCATTTACAGTTCGTTCAAAAACTCCATAACTATTAAAATAATCTGTAGGACGTCTTGCAACCATCCCCGTAGGATCAATCAAATTAACAGGATTATTGTGTACATAATGATACGGATTCCAAGCTGGAAATTGTTCCGCTAACGGGTCCACATTCATCCATCGACCAATAGTCGCATCATAGTTCCTTGCCCCGTAATCATACAAGTTCAATCCAAGCTCATCTTGTAACTCCTTGGCATTATATTGATACTTATAGTTTTGGGCTATCGTATTATTCTTCTCATTATACCCTTGATGCGCCAATCCAAAGGGATAATAATTCGTTTCCTCAATAATCTCACCTACGTCTATTTTATCGTTTTTAATCGCATCAACTCAACTTAGGTGGTGTTACTCAAAGTTAAAGATAACTAGCTTTTAGATTATAAATAGACTTTGGTTAATGAATAGGAAAACACATCAACTATAAAGTCTTATTCCATATCATGAATACTTACAACCAAAATTTTAAAACCAAACAAGCGTTTGATAAATAACGCTCAAGCTATTTTATAAAACAAAACCCGTTAATCTAAAGACTAACGGGCCATGTTATTTATTTATACGCACGAATTGCACCCGAGGCTTTAGCCGAACGGCTTGAAGTTAAATATGCGCGATCGGGTTCACTTGCGTTCATCTCTCTTATTCGCACCTGACTATTCTTGACAGCCTTTTCCTCTTTCCGTTCAATACCTTTCTATTACTTTCAAAGCACCGAGAGGTGGTTTGCAACCCTCGCTTGTACAACCATTGCGATAGACCTACTATCATCTCATATAAAGCATTGAACAACGTTTCTAACTTTTGTCCATCACAGCACACTACGCGCAATCGGGTTTAAAATTCACTAAGTTTATTTATAATTTTAAAAGCTACTTCTTTACCATAATCTCTTTCAACATCTTCTATGTTAAATATATACCAGTCTTGGTTTTGAGCATGAACCATATAGATACTTACAAAAACACCCGCTTCATACTTCTCCTTCTCTGACCAATTATGAATATTCGATTCCAGAAACAGAAGCCTTTCTTTCCACCTATTAAATCTATAATATTTATCAAAATTTTTTATTTTAACCGTCGATAAATCACAATTATCACTAAAAGTCAAATCACGAAAATAAGCCTTTTCAAAAGAAACGTTTTTCATTTCATTTTTTTTTGGTTTACCAAAAATCATATAATCTGATTGCAATGGAAAATCTCCTCTAAACCAAACGTCATTAAGTTCTCCTTCAAAAAAGCAGTTTTCAAAAGATGATGCATTAAAATCAATAGCCTTCAGTCTACAGTTTTTAAAAATTATATCTACAAATTCTGGTCTGCTAAAAATCGCTTTAGTAAACGTACAGTTCTCAAATATACATGTAGAAAATTTTGTCCCATCATAACCAAGAGCTGTATAATTAAATTTACAATCTTTAAACACACAAGAATGAAACACATTTTTATGATCTGAAAAATGGGAAAAATCAACCTTTTCAAAATAACAATTATTAAATGATGATTTTTCAATCCAACATTTATCAAATGAAGAAAAACTAAAATCAGCATGTTGAACGTCCAATTTCTTGATTATATTTCCATTTAATTTTAAACCTCTCACATCCAATTTACCGTCAATTAAGTCTAAAGGAACACTTTTCAGTGTCAATTTTCCTCCCTTTGTTAACAATTGATTTATTTGATTAAATGCATAATATAAATTCACATCTAATTCCCACCTTTCTATTAATTTACTTTTACTCATAATAGTTTACTTTGTTCTTAAAAGCGTCCCTCCTTTTCCATATTTATCAACGTGTTTTTGCCATTGTGCTGGGGTAGTCATATCCCACCATTGTCCAGTTTTAGGATCAACAAAATCAGCACCTTTACGATAATTACTTTTTAAATGTTGTAATGTAGGATCATTCTCAATAATCCTTCTAGCTCTTACATCAATACGATTTCCTCTATACGCAGCTCTAAGATTTGGATTTGCAATACTCGCTTTCAACTGTTTTGGAGTTAATGCTGCATTTCCCAATGCATCAATTTCTTTTGATGCTCTAGTTACATGTTGTTGTAATCTTTCTGTAACCGTAATAGAACTTCCCTTTGTAGCAAATTTAGTAACCCCTCCCATAACAAAACACGGAGAATCAATTCCCATTGCTTCTATTCCTTGACTTTGAGCCTTGAACTTTATATCATGTTTAAATCCAGGTCCTCTTTCTATAGTGGCTACTTGGCCATTTAGAGCAGAAATATTCGTTGTTACTATTGATTCGGTAGATTGAACAAACTGAACTTCAGTAGTTGTCTCTGGCGCATAAGGGGCTGGAGTATCTAAATTAACATAGGTTACATAATCAACAAAATCCCCTCCATTATTACCTGTTTTTATAGGCTCTTGAGCCACACCTCCTAAAACATTAACCTTATACTCATTATCTAATTCTTCCGCACTCATCCCCGTAGGGTCAATCAAATTCATTGGATTGTTATGCACATAATGATACGGGGTCCAATTAGGAGTCTGTTCTGCCAACGGGTCCACATTCATCCATCGACCAATAGCCGCATCATAGTTCCTTGCTCCGTAATCATACAAGTTCAGTCCTAACTCCTCTTGATTCTCTTTTCCATTATACTGATACTTATAGTTTTGGGCTATCGTATTATTCTTCTCGTTATACCCTTGATGCGCCAATCCAAAGGGATAATAGTTCGTCTCTTCAATGATCTCACCAACGTCGATCTTGTCGTTATAATTCTCATCGGCTCAACTTAAGCGGTATTACCCGAAGTTAAAGATAACTAACTTTTAGATTATACATAGACTTTAGTTAACGAATACGAAAACACATTAACGATAAAGCCTTATTCCATATCATTGATACTTACATTCAAAATTTTAAAACGAAACAAGCGTTTGCTAAATAACGTTCAAGCTATTTTATAAAATATAAAACCCGCTAATCGAAAGACAGCGGGTTTTATGTTTTTTTTATTTATGCCCACGGATTGCACCCGAGGCTTTAGCCGAAGGGAACAAAGTTAAATCCGCGCGATTGGGAGTATTAATATTGAAAATACCCTCTTCTATAACCCATATTCCATCTTTGATTCAAACACAAATTTAGACATTTTACTATTGTATTTAAAAACATACTTAATAGTTCCATTATAGACAAACTCTTTGTTATTATCGTCATAAAAGACCATATCATAAATGCCTACATAAAATACTAAATATTGTCTATCTATCTCTGGGCTAGACAAGCGATAAAAAATAGATTTAGAGTGAATATTATTAACTATAGGTAAGTTAAATTGTATTTTATCATTTACTAGTTCTATTTCATAATCAAAGCACTTATTATTACAATCACAAAAGCCACATGTAAAATATAATGTATCCTGTTTTGAGATAAATCCTTCTTTTAATGATACTTCATAACAATCATTAATTATATAAGTATATAAATCACCCATTTTTTGTCCTCTCATTTTAGTAAACGTCATAAGTGTAATTAGCGATAAAGCCAAAGTATATATTTTTTTCATAGACTTATAAATCATTTAAATGTTGAGATAGGAATAGTTGCAATGACTCCTTTATTATTATAGATGTAAATAGTTTGATTTCTCATCGCAGGTACATATTGTATTCTACTACCAGCAACAGTAATATCTTGTTTTGAAGGTGGTTGCTTCCATCTAGCTACATAAGATTCTCCATTTATAGTAAAATCCTCAGTACCACTTGGATGACTATGATAATCATTTTCACCTATTGTTACTAGTTGTTTTCCATCAGTCGGTTTATTTGCTTTAGACTCTTTCGTATTATAAACACCATTTTTACCAAATGAACCTGAATACTCCCTATTATTTGCAAGACTTGTACCACCTAGTCCATCGTCTTTTATAGATCCTAGCATCGCTTTCATACTATCCGTATTCTTTATTTCAACAACATTTTTCATATGTTCTCCTGTTAAATTTCCAGAAGAAATTTCACTTTCTGTCATAACAGCGGCAGTAGTCGTTATTGGTTGTGTTGTCCCTTTTTGTGGCGAACTACCAGTTCCATACATTTGATCTGCTGTTTGGGTAGTTTTTATTACAAAGTTTCTATCTGGGTCATTATTTATTGTTCTATAAATCTCCTTGCCCTGCTCATTATAATAAATATCATCCTCAAACATTCCCGTAGGATCTATATATCTTATTGGATTATTAAATCCATAACGATAAGGTGTCCAATTAGGAGTCTGTTCCGCCAACGGGTCCACATTCATCCATCGACCAATAGTCGCATCATAGTTCCTTGCCCCGTAATCATACAAGTTCAATCCAAGCTCATCTTGTAACTCCTTGGCATTATATTGATACTTATAGTTTTGGGCTATCGTATTATTCTTCTCATTATACCCTTGATGCGCCAATCCAAATGGATAATAGTTCGTTTCCTCAATAATCTCACCTACGTCGATTTTGTCGTTTTTATTCGTATCCGAATAGCTTAAACGAACATTACCAAGGTGATCGCGGTATTGATACACCTAGTTTTGTGTTTCTGCATTGAAATATCCTTCTGCGGTCGGGAAGAAACTCAATACTCCATCTACGTATTGGAAACCATCTACATAGTCCGTTACCACGACGCTACTGCCTTGGGTGACTTTCTTCTGCACTTTTTCTCCTGTGGCTGTATAAAGGTAAGTAATTTTTCCGGCTGCAAAAACAACTTTTCTTTGCTTAAAACTAGAATAAAAAAAACAATTTTTAAGATCATTAATACTTACATCCGAAATTTTAAAACAAAAAAGCATTTGCTAAGTAATAAGTTAATGCTAACTATTCGATAAAATAACACACCCGCTAACCAAAAGATTAGTGGGTGTGTTATTTATACTTTAATTGAATATCGATGGACGGTTCACAGCTTACAGTTTTACTTCTCTTTTAATCGAAAATCTTCCGTAGACTGTTAACTAAATTCACTGTTCCTTTTTTGTAGGCTATGACAAATCCACTAGTTAAACGAGTTTTTAAATTTTATTTTATCTGATGTTTTTTTAAAATTTTTACTACTTCTCTTGCTTCTTCTGTAATCTTAATCCAAACAGAATCTCTTAACATTTTTTCAACATCCTGTTCCTCATACTCTAATAAATTAGCAATAAAACAATCAATCTTCTGTTTTTCTACCTCAAAGAATTTAATACTACCTTGTTTAGCATCCGAAAAAAAGTCATAGTCTTCTAAGGAATTAACTCCTTCTTCAAAACTAGAAACTCTATCCCAATATTTTCCTTCTAACCATACATCTTTTTGAAATTTCAAATCAGCTATTTTTTCCAGAATATCAATAACATTTTTTTCTTTATTTTTCATTTTTTCTAAAACTTAAAATCACTTACTGGTACATGTAAATTAGATGCTCTATTTTGATTTTTACCAGTTATATTTAAAATTTGTTTTTTATGAACATCTACTGGAGCTCCATTTATATATCTTATGGTATAAGGTGTTTGAGAATTAATAAAAGGGCTATTAACATTCCCTCTCATTACTCTTACATTGTTACCAATATTAGAAGGATCAATATACCTTGTTCCCGCATCTTTTTTAGCCGATTTAACTATCCAATTTTCTGGTATTTGTTTGTGACCAAAGCACCTGCATCTCCTGCAGATTCAATCAATATAACTCCAACTTTCGAAACTGTAGCGCCAACCCCAATAATGGGAATCGTAGCCGCTAAACTCAAAGATCCTTCTACGTACCTTTAGATTTGCTTTTTCGTTTTTTTGTTTGTTGCTTTTTTGTCAAATCATCGATTAAAGAATATATCCTTCAATCAGAACTGATAACTCATAACCGATGCATTTTTATACACATAATCCTGAATCAATATTCCTCGTTGACTACTGCTAAAACTACTCGAAATAATGATATTAGACAAGCTTTCATAAAATGTACTTTTTCTTGTGTGCCCCCAACTTTCACTTTACAAAACCAATTACTCCTATAAAAATAAGATTTATTTGGTTGAAAAAAATCTTCTAAAGAAAATTACAATCTATTTTATAAAATATAAAAACTGTTAATCAAAAGACAAGTTTTTCCTTTTTTATTTAGACGCACGGATTGCACCTACAGTTTCAGCCGAATTGTATGAAATTAAATCCGCGCAATCGGGTTTTTGTTTTTTTATAATCTATGCACACGTACTGCACTTGAGGCCTTAGCCGAATTGAACGAAGTTAAATACACACGATTAAGGTTAATTTTTTTCAAAGTTAATTATTCAAGTCATTTAAAAATATCTTTATTTCATGTATTAGTTCTTCCTCTCCTATATTTCTTCCTTCTTTCACAACATTAATTTTTTCATTATCATTCTTATCTAATATCTCCAAATCAAAATCATACATTAATTTTTTATCGTTTACATAATTAAATGTAGAAATATAAATTAATTTATTCTCTTTCATTATCCCAATTGAGCAAAGATCTGATTCCCAGAAATCAACTATTTTGATTGCATTAAAATTAATTTTTAATCGCAATCTTTCTATAAAATCCAATATTGTTATATCCTTCTCCATTATTTTACAAATCTTCCATCTGTTAATAATTTTCTTAATGTTGTATTACCACTTCTCAAAGCTTCTTCTACTGTTTGATTTAAATATTGTCCCGGGATTTCAGCTCTTATAGACGATTTTCGATAGGTTGATATAAAAGATTCTACAGGCTCATCTAAACTATTTAGTACTTGTCTTGTTGTCGGACTATTAATATTCATCTTTAATTTTTTTGCCAACATTTCTGCTTTTGATGCAGCACCGATACTTTTTATAATTGGCGCTGAATTAGGAAGCGCTGTTTTTATAGCAACCTTTGTCACTGTAGCGCCAACCCCAATAAATGGAATTGTAGCTGCTAAACTCAAAGATCCTTCTACATAATTTCCTCTACCATATGAAATACCTGCATTAATCAAATCAATCGGTTCGCCTATTATCGGTATCATCCCAACAACATCTAAAGCAGACTGTAAATTATCTAATTGTGTTTCCCGAAGTCCATCTCTGAAATACTGATAACCCGATGCATTTTTATACACATGATCCTGAATCAATATTCCTCGTTGGCTACTGCTAAAACTACTCGAAATTGTAATATTAGGCAAACTTTCATAAAATGTACTCTTTCCTGTTGTACTATTTACACCTATATTTCCAAAATCATTAAAAAAGTCGTCTCCCTGATTCGTCCAAGTATTCCAACCTGTACTTGAACTATTGTTCCATAACCCTTGTAAAAAACCTTGAGACAATAATCCACTAGGATCACTCATCATTATTGGATTATTGTATCCAAAATGAAAGGGGGTTATTCCAGGTATAGCTTCCGCTAATTTATCAATACCATAAAATCTTCCCAATGCATTGTCATACATTCGAAAGTCCATGGCGGTAATATTCAGACCTAATTCATGTTGCCACTCCCTATCATTATATTGATACTTATAGTTTTGAGCTATCGTATTATTCTTCTCATTATACCCTTGATGCGCCAATCCAAAGGGATAATAGTTCGTCTCTTCAATGATCTCACCAACGTCGATCTTGTCGTTATAATTCTCATCGGCTCAACTTAAGCGGTATTACCCGAAGTTAAAGATAACTAACTTTTAGATTATACATAGACTTTAGTTAACGAATACGAAAACACATTAACGATAAAGCCTTATTCCATATCATTGATACTTACATTCAAAATTTTAAAACGAAACAAGCGTTTGCTAAATAACGTTCAAGCTATTTTATAAAATATAAAACCCGCTAATCGAAAGACAGCGGGTTTTATGTTTTTTTTATTTATGCCCACGGATTGCACCCGAGGCTTTAGCCGAATTGAACGAAGTCAAGTCCTTACGATTAAGTCGGAGATTGTAAGAGTTATATTTTAAATGTTATTGTAATATTTAATGAGATATAGATTTTAGAACAGTTCCATCTTCTTTTTGCATTTCTACTAATTGCCAATGACCTGATTTTCCTTTTTCTAAATAAACAGTAACAGGCATAGTTCCATTTTCTCCAATGACTTTTATTTCTAATAAAGCCTGCCCATATTCATTTTCAGTTATTATATTTCCAGAAGGAATCATACCATAACTGATTATAGTTCCTATTTCTGTTTTTACCTGTTCGTTTTTTTCAATTTCTTCTATCGCAGTTTTATAAGCATCTGAATTTTTTATTGCACTTCCAACTACAAGAAACACAAATACAAAAAATAACATCACAACGCTTATTAAGGCCATAATACGTGAACCTTTTGAGGATGTAACAGGATTCTTTAACACAACCGCTTTTGCAACTATATCGCCTAATCTTTTCTTTTGCCCATTAGTAACCAATATAATAAACTCTATTGGCCATATAATAAGGAACAGATTACGCAAAAAAAGTCTACCAAAAGAAGGAGCATTGCTAAGGTGATTTTCATCCCTAACCATAATTCCCATAATCCATTTACCTAAACTTATTCCTTGATAACTGTCTTTTGCAAAATAGAGCATAAACCCCGGAATTAAGACAGAAGACAATATTGGGATGACTTGTTCTGGATCATTCCCGTTAATTAACGCTTCTCCAAAAAACAAAAATAAAATTGTAACTATTAAAAATGTTATTACAAAGTGATCGATTAAAAAAGCAACTATTCGCCTCTTTCTACTTGATTTCGCCATCTTTTCTTTAATTTTATGGAAGAGCCTGAGTATTAAACTCATCTATAACCAGAATAGAAAATAATATTATACAATAAAAATTAACCTCTTTCTCACTATTAAATTCAAATGTAAAAGACGATTTCAATAATGTTAATTTATTACTGAATATACCTTGTTTTTGATTATTCACAATAAAATCTCCTTCAAACTTCCAAGCTCTAATCTTTTTTTTGAGTTCTATAATACTACCATCTACTTCTAAGCACAATCTTTTTCTCAAAAAACGTAAATTTACTATTTTTTCAAAATGTTGGCTTTTTATAAAATATCTTTTATTATATCCAAACAAGTGTTTAATCTCTATCTCTATTAATTTTACATTACTACTATCCTTTATAGAAAATATGTCTTTAAACATTTTTTTTTGCGTTCTACTCGTATATAATAATTGATTCTGATAGTAAAAATCTGTATCACCATTCAAAGTTATCGCCGTATACATTATTTTCTTGTTTTACCTGTTAAACCTATTTTAAGTGAGACATCGTTTCTAGTATAGCCTTAATACCTACACTTAGATCTAAAACAGGGTTATTACCTCCAGAAACAGTTCCTATTTTCCCTCCTAACCGGTTACCCCTTCACTGTTCATCCATTGTCTATTTTTACCATGCGTGTACTGTTTACTTGATGACTACAAATTTTTGCGATTATGCGTCCTAGCTACCTTCACTAATGTTCTCCTTGCAATACTAAAAAAATAAAAATAACTGTACAACACCCCCCTTCCGTATTCTTCCTATTTTGGGATAAAAAAGGGAGTAAATGTCCTTTTTTGTCCAGAATAAAAAAACACAAACAACTATTAATCAACTACATAAAAAAAACTCATTTACAGTTCCTTTTGGGTTTGTTCGGTGTTTGCTTTGTGTTTGCTTGGTTTTAGGGCCTTTTACCGAACAAACACAAAACGAACACAAAACGAAGATAAAACAAACCTATAAGGAAGATTTAATGGATCATAAAAAGATTCTCAATAACCACAAGGGTTTACAGGGGGGTTAGTGATGGATTGAGCAACATAATACTCACTCTTTTGGAAAAGAAATAAAAAGTTCTACACTAAATCCCACTAGTACTACTAATGATCCAAGTAGTGAGTTCTCTGTGAACGTTGAAAAAAGTGAGGGAGGGATGCTTTTTTGTATTTTTTATTTTTCACCCAACATGTCACCCCGACGAAGGAGGGGTCGCATCCAGTGCTCACATCATACTGTAAATCGTGAACAGTGAATGGAAAATGTATAGCGCTGAGATTGTCTTTTTATCTCACTGAGTTAATATTTTTTTGGTATTCGATGAATCTGCGCTGCGCTACGATGTATCCTTCGTCGAAATGACATACTGGGTAAGATTAACTATATTACCCCGATAGCGCGAATTTGCAATCCGTGCCTTTCTACACCTCAACCTCATATATACTATCTCCAGCCTTACAAACTAAACACGAGGATTCAACCGAACGAAACGAAGTTAAGTCTGTACGATTGGGTTAAGAAACAGATATTAACGTAAAATACATTTATTAACTTTTTTTATTCTTCTCATCTTCAATTACTTTTTCATATAATGGTGCTATTTCCAATATAATCTTTTCTCCATTTCGAAAAACTTGTATCAATGAATCTCCTGTCATCTTACTAATAGAATCTCCTACTTGCACTTTACCCCAAAAATAAGGATGAATTCCTCTATTTCCCCCATTCCTAAATATTATCATTGTACTATTATGATTTTCTTTATCCACATATTTTCCATCTATGTTTCCTTGATAACTATCAATTATCTCTCTGTGATAGTTTTCTTGCAATACAGACAAAACATTTTTTTTACTAATCACTAAATAAATTGTAAAAACAAAAAATCCAACCATTAATACAAATAACACTATTTTTTTATTTTCCTCCATAATTAATTATTATAATTTCCAGACCCAAGTTTTAGAAGAGCTACCCCCGATGGCACGGATTTGAAATCCGTGCCTTTGTCTACCTCATAAACTTCCAATGGCGCGAATGTAAGGTGCAAATCCTCGCCATCGAGATATAAAAGTAATTGATTTTTAGGTAGTAAAAACGAGGAGCAACAAAAGAACCTCAACACAAATTTAAGTTTTGGAAGAACTAGAATAAAATTCAGTTCGACCTAATTAAAATTACAGATTTTCATCTTATTCGTTGCTATTTAATAAACATATGGGCCTTGTCAAACAAGAATTCAATCTCCCCAGAAATAGTGAATTTCAGCCTTCCCTTGCATTTTTCTACTTTCAGCATTGTTTTTTTCCTCACTTTTGCGTCCTCAATTAACGATATTGAATAATAGAACACCGTATGAAAACACTCGTTCAAGCCTTGCTAATCTGCTGTTCCTTACAAGCCGTAGCACAATCGCCAACCTTATACACCAACAAGCCCACAGAAGCCTACAAAGACAAAGCGGCGACGCAAAAAGCGGGAATCTTTATTTCCAATGCGCATCTTTCTTCCTATGAGAAGATCAATAAGCGCTTGGTGCAAATTGACCGCGATTATGAAAATCCCCTCTACATTGTGGATACTCAAAACCTAAAAGAATACTATACGGAAGATTCACCCGAAGCACCAGCTCCCATCATCGAAATGGATGAATACTACGGATCGCCTCACCTTTTTACTACCGTAGCGGGACTAAAAGTACGCGAATATCCAAGCAGCACTGCTAGTGTATTGGGCACGGTATTAATCGGAACGGCAGTGCCTATCGAGTTTTACCCCTATGACAAAAATGCTTGGGTACCGATTTCATATAAAGAAGGGTATGGCTATGTTGCTGTACAGTATTTAGGAGAACGCCCTGTGATGAGTGAGTTGATTCAAGCGTATAAAACAACCACAGAAGTTAGCGAACAACGCAAATACGCCGAGCGCATCTTAGAATTGGGATGGAACAGCGAGGATGCGGTAACGCAAAAAGCCATTCAACTTTATATCGATTTTGCGACTAAACAGGATGAAACAGAAAAAGTAGAGCTGTTGAAAATGCAATTGGAAGTATTGAAAGCCATGCCTAAACTAGGCGACTCCTCCAAAGTGAATAAAATGATTAAGAAAAAACAATTTGGTTTTGCGCTAAATGGAAAGGTTGAACCCATGAACGGTTTTGACCTCGATTGGATTCATACCTATTTAGGATACCCCATTGATGAATCGGCCAATTTAGAAGATTGTGCCTTGGGAGATTACGAAGGGAATTCCTTCTTTAACTCGGCTGAATTTATCACACACGATCTCGATCACACCTATAAAGCGAGAAAAATGGATATGATCAATAAAAATGGCTTTATCCTTGACAATCACTTAGTAGAGCAATATACAACGGAAACGATGTTCTTGAAACTAGCTAAGGGATTAATCACCACAATCGATCCTGTAGAACATACGTATTACATTGCAGTGGAAGATGTTCTCTACAGTTTTGAGTTCTACAATAATGAATTATTGCGAGTAGAATTGATTTATTACTGCTAATTTTTTTATTTCAAGTCTTTTTACTCTACTTTTACAAGGAATTACAAAATAAACAACAATGTCAGTAGCAAAGAAAGATTATAAAAAAGTGACCACAAAGTCGCTGATTGATATGAAAGCCAATGGAGAAAAAATATCAATGCTTACTTGTTATGATTACTCGATGGCCAAAGTGTTAGAAGCTGGTGGAGTGGATGTAATGTTGGTTGGAGATTCTGCTAGTAATGTTATGGCAGGACACGAAACGACTCTACCTATCACATTAGACCAGATGATATATCACGCACAATCGGTAGTACGTGGTGCAGATCGCGCTTTAATTGTAGTTGATTTACCTTTCGGTTCTTACCAATCTGACCCAAAAGAAGCGTTGCGTTCTTCTATTCGAATCATGAAAGAAAGTGGAGCTCATGCCGTAAAAATGGAAGGTGGTATCGAAATCAAAGAAGGGATCAAACGCATTTTAGATGCGGGAATTCCCGTAATGGGACATTTGGGTTTAACACCACAATCGATTTATAAATTTGGAACTTATACCGTAAGAGCCAAAGAAGACGAAGAAGCAGAACAATTGATGAAAGACGCTAAAATGTTAGAAGAAATTGGATGTTTTGCCGTTGTATTAGAAAAAATTCCAGCTTCACTAGCGAAAAAAGTAGCCGAGAGCATTTCAATTCCCGTAATCGGAATTGGTGCGGGTAATGGCGTAGATGGACAAGTATTGGTTATCCACGATATGATTGGGTTAACCCATGAATTCAACCCGAAATTCTTACGTCGTTATTTAAATATTTTCGATCAGATGAAAGAGGCTGTTGCACAATATGTTGACGATGTAAAAGCAGTGGATTTCCCCAATGAAAACGAACAGTATTAAACTGTTTTTTCACAAAATATACCTTCAAAAATATCCTTTTAGATTTAAAAGGATATTTTTGTTTTAAAATTCATCGTATGAAAGTTGTTTCTACTCCAGATAATTTACAAATCTTACACGAAGACAATCACCTTATTGTCATCAATAAACGCGTAGGCGATTTGGTTCAAGGCGATCAAACGGGTGATATACCCTTGAGTGAGATTATTAAACTTTATCTAAAATACAAATACAACAAACCAGGAGAGGCTTACTTGGGCGTAGTCCATCGTTTGGATC